>JACMOA010000139.1 GCA_014378225.1 Deinococcales bacterium
AGTTTCCAGTTCTTTACGAAACTGAAAAGCGCTCGAGACCCGCTCGAGCGCAAAAGAACAGAAGCAAAAATCAGCGGCGTGGCCTGCGATTTGAAGCAGGAACCGGCACGGGGATGGGAACCAGTTGGGGTTGTTCGACCTGGGGAGTGAGCGCTTCACGCACTCTACGGATCAGCTCCTCGAGCTGTTCTCCCCATTTTTTTGTTTGCTCTTTCACGCTTCTCCTCCCTCTGTAAAGCTTACGCCTAGTGTACGCCCACAGCGTGAAAACAATGTACCGAGTAGCACATCTTTGCATCAGCTAAAGGAAATGACTACACCCGCTAAGGGGACTACCAGACTTCATGAAAAAGAGAGTAAAACTCCCTCGCGCCTGGAGACAAAACACCTGCAAGTCCTCGAGTGAAATTTTAAATTCTCGAGTAGTTAAAGTACGCTCGAGTGACCCCTAAAGTTCAACCGCGCAGGTGATATTAGACCTCCGGCGAAAGTCGCCTCTAGACGTGTTATTCGATTACTCCTACTCGTTCCACTCGGTCAAAAGCGGGAGGCGGGACGGCCCGCCCCCCACTTTCGCCGGAGTTATATTTTCACTCGAGTGGAATTAACCGTCACGGCGCATTTTGTAACCCAGCAAATCCGCGTACATTTTGCTGCGGTACTTAAACCCTTCCCAGAAGCCGCGCTTTTTCTCTTTCATCACCTGACTGAGCCCGGGCAAATCTACAAAGGTCCAGCGTGCGCCGCTGCTCTTGAGGTGGTCCTTGATGGCAGGTTCGGGCCAGCGCTCCTCGCGCAGACGTGGCACTGCCAGCAGCCAGTCACGGCGGCAAGCCCTTTGACCACTGAGGTGTGGGGTCACGCGATTACCAAAGTCCGTAAGCGCCTTGCCCGAGTTGAAAATGCCGATGGTCATATCCTGCTGATTCTCGAGCACAGGTTTGAGCAATCGGTCGAAGTGATTGCGAGTTAGACCTACCAAATCTGCGTCCAGCAAGAGCACAAACTCGGTTTTAGCCGCTGATACTCCAGCAAAAATAGCCTCGCCTTTTCCAGCGTTGGGTTTTTGGTCTATCACCCGCGCTCCCGCTGCCTTTGCCCGCTCCACCGTGGCGTCCTCGCTGCCGTCGGAAACCACCACAATGTCGCACTCGAGCACTTTTACTGCCCGGACCACTTCTGCAATGGTGTCCTCCTCGTTGTAGGCAGGAATAACCACAGTGACTTGAGCGGGGCTTGAAAGCGGCATGAGCGCCATTGTAGCAGGGAAAACATGGGAAAAAGGCGCTCGAGTCCTGACTTTAGTTCACCGCTCAAGCCATTGGTCTTCATCAAATCCTTCTAAAGCCCTGCTTCTCGCAGTTCGCGCCGTATTCGCATCAAAATTTTGCCCAACATGTTCTGACCGCTGCCGTCTCCCCCATCGCCAAAGTGTTTGTAATAGATGGTTTTGAGCACCAGTTCTTCGTTCTCAGTGGCGAGCAGACGCGCCCGGAGCGTGGGGTGCTGCGCGAATTTAGCAGCGTTAGCCCTGTACATTGCCTCATCGCGCAAACTGTGCCAGTCCGCTCGAGGAAACTGTCCTTTGATGCGGGTGGAAAGCCGTAAAAGCTGACTGGCTCGAGTGTTTCTAATTTTCTCCTGAAACCACCCGTCCGCAAACATCTGCGCTGTCACGTAATGTTCCACACTGGGCCACAGCTTGCCCTCGAGTTCAATCGGGGACTCAAAGGCGATGCTGAGAAAGTCGTTTGCGTGCCTGAGACGGTAGAATTCAATCGCCATGTGGATAGCTTAGCACGATTCGAGAAGCCTAGAGAAATCCTTCACAGACTTGAGGCTCTTTTTAAGGCTTCGTCGAGCGGGGTTTGACGCGTTGACCCATAACCCTCGAGCACATACTCCTCGAGCGCCGCAAACTCGAGAAACGCTTCGGACAATCCGCCCCACGCGCCCACTTCAGCCACACCCGTCTCAATTTTTAACTCCTCGAGCATAGCCCTCCCTCGAGCAACCCATTCCTGAACAGCTTGCAGCGCTCGAGCATCTCCCAACCTCGCACCCTCGAGCAATACGGGCGCGAACCGTGCGTAGTCGCCTGCACTCCAGCCTCGAGCCGCGTCCATCAACGCTCTGGGATTGGGGAAATCCCCCTCGAGCCTTTCTCGAAAAAGACCCCTCCGTTCTGCTTCCCAGTCACTTAGGCCCAGCCGCACCAATTGGAGGCCCAAATCTGCACCTCCACCCCGCTCGAGCGGAAACCCCCAGCCCATGCGCCGCCGCACGGTTCTATCCTGCGCTCGAGCCAGGGCGATGCAGCCCGTTCCAACGATTAAAAGTGCTCCCCTCGAGCCAGAAAAATAAGCGTCTAACGTGAGCAGTGCGTCCGAAGTGACCTCGAGCTGTGCGTAAGGATGAGGGTACTCGAGGAAAGCGTCCCTGTCCGCATCAGTGGCGATTCCAGCAATTCCAGCAAAAACTTTACATCCACTCAAAACTGGCTCGAGACCCGCGTTTTCAAACGCCTGAACTATAGCCCGCTCGAGCTGAATGTGGGCCGTTTGCACGCCGACCTGACGCGGATTTGCGGACCCCGCGTGACCGTCGGATAGAACCTGTGAACCTCGGGCTAAACGCGCTCGAGTGGAGGTTCCTCCGGCGTCAATGCCGATAGAGTAGGTATGCGTCATGGTGAGTGTTTGAGTTCACGCCTCCGGCTGTCTTGGCCCCACCACAGCAGCTTCCGGGCTGGGCCGCTAGGTGCTGTTCTGCTCAAGACGCGGGACGGCCTGATAGGTGCTGAATATCCCAAGACAGCGCCCAAAATCAAACCGACCAATGACCAATACCCAGGAACCCGCCGGTGGCGCTCACTTATCACCCTCGAGCGCAACCCTCAAACGCCCACCCGCACCCTCGAGCCGCAGCACTGCTTGTTCGACACTCACATTCTGCTCGAGCATCAACACCGCCACCGGAACCTTGAATTGAGCCTGCTCGAGCGCCACTTTTGCGCTGTCCTCGTCCGCCTGGGTCAATCCTAAAACCAGATTGAGCGCCCGAATTCTCAGTTTTTCGTTAGTAGCTTTTAAATCCACCATCCGGTTGCCGTACACTTTACCCAGCCGCACCATCACCGCGCTCGAGAAGGTGTTCAGGGCAATCTTCTGGGCGGTTCCGGCCTTGAGCCGGGTGGAACCTGAAATCACCTCGGGGCCGGTCTCGAGCAGGATGGGAATTTCGGCTACGCGCTCGAGGGGGGACTTTGAATTATTGGAGATACCGATGGTCAAACACCCCAGTGTGCGGGCGTGCTCGAGGGCTGCCACCGCGTAAGGCGTGCGCCCAGAGGCGGCCAGGGCAATTACCACATCGTTTGGGGTGGGACCTTGCTCGAGCAGGTCACGCACTGCGGCCCGCTCGTCGTCCTCGGCCCCTTCCTGGGCTTCCCACATGGCCTCACGCCCACCAGCCAGCAGTGCCACCACTCGAGACGGTGGCCAGGAAAAAGTGGGAGGCAGCTCGGCAGCGTCCAGCAGGGCCAGCCGTCCACTGGTTCCCGCACCCACGTACAGCAGGCGTCCGCCGCGCTCGAGCCGCTGGGCCGCCTGTTCCACCGCGTAGGCCAGACTGACTCGAGCCTGAAAAACAGCCAGGGCCGCTCTGGTTTGGTCCTCGAGCAATACGGTAACAAGGTCCAATGGCTCGAGGGAATCCAGGTTTTGATGCTCTGGGTTGATGGTTTCGGTTTGCAGGTTCAAGGGGACTCCAGATTTCAAAGAACTAAGTTATGCTCGAGAAACCCAACTCTCGATGAACTACATCGGAAAATTCACGCCGTAGAACGATAATTTCATCCGTAGTTTCCCTTGTGGGATGAACTCGGTTGGTGAGCAAAATCACCGCATAGCCACGCCCCGGTTCCACCCAGAAACTGGTTCCGGTAAACCCGGTGTGTCCAAACGCTCGAGGACTCGCTAAAGTACCGCCAGAACAGGTGGGATGGCCCAGAATCCAGCCCAGACCACGCGGACAGCCGCTTTGCTCGAGCAC
The DNA here is from genome assembly GCA_014378225.1 of Deinococcales bacterium. GTDB lineage: Bacteria > Deinococcota > Deinococci > Deinococcales > Deinococcaceae > JACMOA01. The sequence continues at coordinate 4,054 of JACMOA010000139.1, forward strand.
ACGGGGGGTCGCCATCAGGTCCAGCCATTGCGGTGAAGTCTCGAGCCAGAAACGCGCCGCTTTAATCAGGTCCTCGAGCGTGCCAAACGCGCCCGCGTGTCCGGCCACACCACCCATTGCGTAAGCTTTTTCATCGTGAACCTGGCCCTGAACCATGCGCCCGCGCCAGGAATCGAATTCGGTAGCCACACACGGACCCGTGGGCAAGTAACGAACGTGTCCCCGACGCAAAGCCAACCGCTCGAGCGGATAACCCAAATCCGAATTCCGACCTTTCAACTCTGAACTCTGCTTCTCGAGCAAATCGCCCAGCAAGATAAAGCCCAAATCCGAATATTCGTAATGCCCCAGTGGGTTAGGCGGTTCCATCTCGAGAATTTGCGCTATCACCTCTGTTCTCGAGTGAGCGCTCAGGTGCAACGGGCGGGTAGCGTGCTGTCCACTTGTGTGGGTCAACAGACTCTCGAGCGTGGCCTGACCCAGAGCTTTACCCTCGAGTTGAGGATAAAACTGCTCGAGCGTGTGGTCCAGTTTCCAAGTTTTGGCCTCGAGCAAATCCAGAATTTCCGGCAGCGTGACCAGCACTTTGGTGAGACTGGCCAGGTCATATTGGTGCGCTGGGGTGAGCACTTCTCCACTCTCGAGGTTGGCAATACCGCGCCCGTACATCCAGGCTTCCCCGTCTCGAGGAACCACCGCAGCAGAAACGGCGGACATGCTAGCGGCGTCCAATAAAATTTGTGCAGC
>JACMOA010000140.1 GCA_014378225.1 Deinococcales bacterium
CGTTCTCACCAAGACAAGAACTGACAACCGAAAACCAAAGCCTCAACCCCCAGGAGACACCATGAGCAAAGCCGCCACCAAAGTCACAGGTTCCAACGCCGCCAACGCCGCCGACAAGAAAAAAGCCATCGAAACCACCATGGCCCAAATTGAGAAACAGTTTGGTAAGGGCGCAATCATGAAGCTGGGCGCGGACGCCCGGTTAGACATTCAAACCATCAGCACCGGAAGCCTTAGCCTGGACGTTGCGCTGGGCGCGGGCGGCATACCGCGTGGACGCATCACCGAAATTTACGGCCCTGAATCCGGCGGTAAAACCACCCTGGCGCTCAGTGTGGTGGCCCAGGCCCAGAAAGAGGACGGCGTGTGCGCCTTTATTGACGCTGAGCACGCGCTGGACCCGGTCTACGCTAAAGCCATTGGGGTGGACACCGACGCACTGCTGGTCTCACAGCCGGACAGCGGAGAGCAGGCGCTCGAGATTATGGAACTTCTGATTCGCTCCGGCGCGGTGGACCTGATTGTGGTGGACTCGGTAGCCGCCCTCACGCCCCGTGCGGAAATTGAAGGCGAGATGGGCGACTCCCTGCCCGGACTGCAAGCCCGCTTGATGAGTCAGGCGCTGCGTAAACTGACCCCGCTGCTGAGCAGAACCAACACTGCTGCCATCTTTATCAACCAGGTGCGCGAAAAAATTGGGGTGATGTACGGCAACCCCGAAACCACCACCGGCGGACGGGCCTTAAAGTTCTATGCTTCAATACGGATGCGGGTGAGCAAGGTGGGCAAACCCACCGAGGACACCGCTACAGCGCGGATTAAGGTAGAAAAAAATAAAATCGCCGCGCCTTTCAAAGAAGTAGAGCTTGATTTGGTGTTCGGCAAAGGCTTTGACCAGCTCTCTGATTTGGTTACGGTGGCTGCCGACTTTGGCATCCTGAAAAAGTCCGGCGCGTTTTACTCTTACGGCGAGGAGCGCATTGGGCAAGGCAAGGATAAGGCCGTGCTGACCCTGGCTAACAATAAAGCGATGGAGGCAGAAATCCGCAGCCGGACACTCGAGGCGGTGCGGGGCGGCAACAAGGCCGTGGTTGCGCCGATAGTGGACAGCTCGAGCGCGGCTGACGACGATACCGACAACGTTTAGATAGATTTCCAAGTCTTAAAGGACGCATGAAAGTGCGCCCTTTTTTGTGGCTCGAGCGGGTGGGTGTACTCTAAAGGCATGACCTCCAACCTGACTAAACTCTTTGGGCGCAACCTCGAGCAACTGAGCGCCGAACTCGAGGCGTATGCTACCGAAACGGCCCTGTGGACCCTGATGGGCGACATCAAAAATTCTCCTGGCACGCTCACCCTGCACATCGTGGGAAGTCTAAACCATTTCATCGGCGCAACGCTAAGCCACAGCGACTACGTGCGAGACCGTGACGCCGAGTTCAGCCGTCAGGATGTTCCCAGAGAAGAACTGCTCGAAATGGTAGAAGATACTCGTTTAATGCTCGAGCGCGTACTTCCCGACCTGGATAAAAACACGCTCGAGGGCCTGTATCCACAGGAAGTGCTGGGCTACCCGATGACCACTCAGTATTTTCTGATTCACCTGTTTGGACACTTGAGCTATCACCTGGGACAGATTAACTATCACCGCCGTTTGATGGCGGTTTGAAGTGGGTTTATCGTAATTTCTCGAGCGAGAGCAAACGCGAGACGTCTAGGCTGCGTTTGACGGTTGACGTTTGCTCCGCGTTGATTTAGCGCATCCGCTCGAGCTGTCCTGCAAGGTATTTAAGCGCCAGTGGAATCTGGTCCTCGAGCTTTTCTGCGTGGTCCAGTTTAGAGCCAAAGTTAAATAGGGCGTATACAAAACGGCTGCCGTCGGTGCGCTCGAGGTAACCGCTCAGGGTGAGGATTCGCCAGCCACTGCCCGCTTTGCCGCCCCAATAGTGCAGCTTGGGAACCGGAGGTTTGCAACAGCTCAAAGAGGCCAGTTTGCGAAACAATAGATTTTGTTTTCCCAAGCTGCTTGAGGGGTAAAGCGTGGACAGCAGGTGGGCAAACTCGAGCGGGGTGCTGACATTCTGGGTGAACAGGTCCAGGTCTGGGTTGTAGGCAGGACCCTCGAAATACTTCTCCAGTGCAGCTTCTAGCTGGGGTCCGGTCCGCTTGAAACTGGCGTCTTTTATGGAGCGGGCCAGGGCTAAGCGCTCTTCTCCCCTCGAGAAATGAAAGCGGCGGGCGGCCTCCAGTGGGTTGGGCAAGGTAAAGTCTGGGCCGCCCCATCCCGCCTCTGCGGTCCAGAAGGCTTTGGTAGTGAGTAAAATTCGGGTGCTACACAGCTTGAGCGCGTCTACAAAAGTCTGAGGTTGCTCGAGGCCGAGGCGCAGGTGAATCAAGTCGGCGGCAGTGTTCTCCGAGTCCTCCAGGGTTCGCTTCAGCAGCGTCTCGAGGGTATTTTTTCCTTTGGAGTACCCCTCAATACTGCGGTTTTGCGGAGTACTCTCGAGCGTGTCACTGAGTTTCCACTCGCCTTTATGAACCCGCTCGAGCGCCTGGAAAGCCAGAAGTTGTTTGTAGGCGCTAGCAAGCGGAAAAACGGTGTTTTCATCTCGAGCCAGAATGCGCTTGAAACGCCCTTTAGCGTCAAGCTGCGCGATGACCAGCCCCACCTTTCCACTGAGGACCGAGGGTGGCTCAGCGGCGAGAATCCGCTCGAGCGCAGCTTGGGGTTTCCAGCAATGTTCAGGGGTGTGGGTGGGTGGCAAATCCAGAAGCAGGCGGCTACCCACCCCGCTCGAGCCTGGAAGAACTTGTGCTTGAACGGGCTTGTTGAAAATCCCCTCGAGCGTGACTGTATTGCCAGAAACGGAAAATCCACGCACTCGAGGCAGGTTTAAAAACCCCTGTTCTGTGGGCAAACCCTCGAGTTGAAACCGAAGTTGATTGGGGTCTTGCTCGAGTTGGGGTGGAGTTTCAAGAGTTTGGGTCAAATCGAAGACCAGGCGCTCTGTGCCGTCTGGTTGTTGAGCTGCTCTGGGCGCAGCTAGAGCGGTAAAACTCGAGAGGATTAGCAGGGAAATTGGGAGGAGGCTCGAGAGGCGGACAAGCCCGGAAGGGCGCGATGAATCGCGCGGTGCTGTTTTGTCCAAGACATTGAACATTGGCTTGGAGTGTACTCGAGCGGACAGGCCCTAACCTACAGGGCAGTAAGGCCCGCCAGAACTCTGTGGGCTACGTCAGGCAATAGCATGCAATCTTACCCAGAGC
>JACMOA010000141.1 GCA_014378225.1 Deinococcales bacterium
AAGACGCGCCCTGTAAAGTCGCCAATCCGAGTGGCGCCCCTGTGCTTTACAGCCTCTTGAATTGGCCTCGGGCGTATGCTACTCTTTACACGCTCGTGGCAGGGACCCTTAGCTCAGTCGGTAGAGCATCGGTCTCCAAAACCGAGGGTCATAGGTTCGAGTCCTCTAGCGTCCGCCAAAAGAAACCCCGTCAGTGACGGGGTTTTCTCATATCAAAATCAGGGCCAGCACCGCCCAAAAATCGGCTGTATCTCAGTTGTGCTTTTGGCTAGTTCTGCGCGCTCCGTTCCGGCAAACCATACCCCTCGAGCGACACCAGCAGGTCATAAAAAGGTGCTGCGTCAAGAATGGCTTTGTATCGCTGTTCAGTCAGCGTGCCGACTCGAGACCATCGCCCGCCACGCTGCCCAGTTCCCAAACATCGGGCTTGCCCTCGAGAACAACCGAGGCCGCAAAGTTCATCTTGACCGTGAGGAAGTGGTTTGTATCGCCTGGGTGATGCGTCCCACCGCCCCCTACACCGCACCTTTCTCGAGCACCCCTATCTCGAGCGCCCGGTGAAAACGACTGAGGAAACCGCCATGTGCAAGGCGTGGCTGAGCTAGACCCTTTTCCTGCCATCCACGCCTCGCACAACATTCAAAGCTGATTGGTTTTAAACGTATCGCAACCCTGAACGGAGCCGCCCTGAAATCCTTTGGTAAACCAGCGTTGGCGCTGGGCGCTCGAGCCGTGAGTGAAGTTGTCCGAAACGACTCGCCTTCCGGCTTCGCGCTGTAAGGTGTCGTCGCCCACGCTCGAGGCGGCGGCCAGACCCTCACGGATGTCCGTCTGGGTGAGCTGGAGGCTGTTTTGGGCTTTGTTTGCCCAAATCCCAGCCAGACAGTCGGCTTGAAGCTCGACTCTAACTGAAAGTGCGTTGGAGGTGCGCTCGTCTGACTGTTGACGACGGGCATTGACTTGGTCCAGAACCCCTAACTCATTTTGAATATGGTGTGCCACTTCGTGCGCGATGACGTACGCTCGAGCGAAGTCATTTTGACCCGCCGTGCTGCTGAGCTGGTCAAAAAAACGTAGGTCAATATAAATCTTACGGTCTCCAGGACAGTAAAACGGTCCCACCTCAGCCTGAGCGCCCCCACAGCCTACGGTATCGGTGGTCCCGTTGTAGAGCACCAGACCGGGTTCACGGTACTGACGGTTAGAAGCGGCAAAAATCTTGGTCCACTGCTGCTCGGTACTTTTGAGGACCCTGGAAATCTCCACCGCTCGAGCGTCGTCCTGCGGCAGTTGGCTTGAACTGTTGTAGCTCTGACTGCTCGAGCCTCCGGTGAGTGAACCCAGGATTTGCAGCGGGTTCTGACCACTAATCAGTCCAAAGATGACCGCGATAATCACGCCACCTATGCCCAAACCGCCGCCCAGCGCGACCCCTCCGCCCCCCCCGCTGCCCCGACGGTCTTCGACATTACTGCTTTGTTGTAAGTTGTCCAGGTCCATGAGAACCAGTGTAACTCAAGTTTCTGTGTACAAACTTTTGATAAGTGGTGTGTTTTCGCTTTGAGGTCAACCCGGCTTTGGCGCTCCGGCAAGGTTGCGAGGCGGTCTCGAGCATCACACAAACAGGGCTTCACCGGATTCGTCGGTGTCGGCAGATTTTCTCCTGGCCCGCAGCAAAACCACCAGGGCTACTGCTACTCCCGCCACCACCCCAATGCTGACGGCTGTGACCAGTGCAACCACCTGCGCTTTATCCAAAGCGCGTTTTTTCTCGAGGGCTTCCCGTTTCATTTTTTTGCTCATGGCTCTATTTTAGAGCTTTTGAATGGTGGGGGCAGAGGATGCAGGGTGGGCGTCTCTCGAGCCTAAATCTGTAAACAGGGTCCACCTCGAGCGCAGGCTTAAACAGGCGCTCGAGCGCGGTATAATTCCCCCATGACCCTGATGCACACAGGCGAGATGCCGGAGAAATTCCGCATCACGGCAGCGCTGTACCATCAAATGTTCGAGCTGGGCGCATTTGAAGGCAAGCGGGTGGAGCTGCTTGAGGGGGAGATTTTTGAAATGAGTCCAATGCTAGACCCGCACATCGCTAGTCTTGCGCGGCTCACCAGGGAGCTGGTTCTCAAACTGCCCCCACACGCAGGCGTCGTTTCGCAGGTTCCTATTGTGTTAGGTGAGAACGAAGGTGAACCCGAACCGGATTTTGTGGTCACTCGAGCGCCCATAACGGGCAAGATCAAAGCGGTGGATATTGCGCTGCTGCTCGAGCTTTCGGACAGCACGCTGAGGCGAGACCGCACCGTGAAAGTGCGCCTTTACGCTCGAGCGAAAATTCCCGAATACTGGATAATCAACCTCAACACGGACCCAACCACGCTCGAGGTGTACCGCGAACCGGACGGCGACGAATACCTCGAGCGCAAGGTTTACAAAGTGGGGCAGGACGTGGCCCCGCTCGAGTTCCCCGAGATTTTGATTCGTTGGTGGTAGGAAAAGCTCGAGCTAAAACACCCTCGAGCGAACAGTTCAGGGCGGTACGGAGCGGGGCGAGGCTATTTGTTAGAAAAAATTGCGATTTCGTGAGATGAAAAAAGCTAGTCAATCAGTTACGATGACTAGCTTTTGCAAAGTTCGACAGTGTTTAGTCTGCTGCAATACCCTTGGCTTCCGCCTCAGCTTCGGCCTCGAGCTTGGCTTTAATCTTCTTGAGTCTGAAGCTCTCCTCGCGTTCGCGCTGGTCCAGCACGCCGCGAATAAAGCGGATGTCGTCAATAATTCCCGGAATCACGATTTGCTCGAGTGCGTTTACCCGTCTCGAGGTCTTCTTGATTCCCTCGCCAATGCGCCTCAGTTTGGTTTCGGTGGCCGCCACTTTAATCAGGGCCGCCATAACTTTCTGAAACTCACTGGCAGCGGTCAGGGTGCGTGCGCCCACGTTGATGGGTGAAAAAGCCAGTTCGGTACGCAGTTCTGGCAAGTTAATCTTGGGAACCTTCACGCCGTACACGCTCTCCACCTGCATGTCTACTTCCAGGCTCGAGGAGCGGGCCAGAGCAAGCGACTCTACCGCCTCGGGGCTGTCCCAAGCTTTGGCGGTGAACAGGCTCAGGTACGCACCCTTACTCACGCCGGTGAGTTCTTCTCGAGCGGCCAGCGCGTCTTTCACCAGTGCAAAAAACTCACCAATCAGCGCGTCACGCTTGCGCTTTAAGAGTTCCGCGCCGCTGGTCGCCAGCTTCTGCTGCGCCTTGCTCGCCAGCATGGCTGTGCGGGTGGGGCTGATTTGTCCAGCCATTGTGTTCTCCTTCGGAGAGGCGATTAGCGATTAGCGATTAGCGATTAGCTTTTCTCGAGGTTTGCTCGAGCTTCTTTCCTCTTGCGAGTTATATTAGCTCGAGCAGTGGCCCTGACTTGGCTAATTGCTAATGGCTAATGGCTGACCACTCAAATCCCCATGCTCCTCGAGCCGCGCCACATGTCGTCAATCTTCTCGCCGTAGAACTTATCAATCGAATCTTTGCCAATCCGGGTCAGTTCGCTTTTGGGGAGCTTGCTCAAAATGGCCCAGGCGATGGTCAGGCTCTCGTCAATGCTGCGGTCCTGGTCGCCTTGATTGAGGAAGATGTTCTCGAAGTCATCGGCAAAGCGCAGGTACAGCTTATCGTTCTCGGTCAGCGCGTCCTCACCGGTAATCGCTACCAGTTTACGCAGGTCCAGACCGTTGGAGTAAGCCGCAAAAAGCTGGTCCGAGACGTTCTTGTGGTCCGCTCGAGTTTTGCCCTTACCAATGCCGTTACCCATCAATCTCGAGAGCGAGGGCAGTGGGTTGATGGGCGGGTACACGCCTTTGCGGTTGAGGGTCCGGTCAATCACAATCTGACCCTCGGTGATGTATCCGGTCAGGTCGGGAATCGGGTGGGTGATGTCGTCGTCGGGCATACTCAGAATCGGAATCTGGGTCACGCTGCCCTTCTTGCCCTGAATCACGCCTGCACGCTCGTACAAGCCCGCCAGGTCGGTGTACATATAGCCGGGGAAGCCGCGCCGTCCGGGAATTTCTTCCCGTGCGCCGCCGATTTCGCGTAGCGCTTCGCAGTAGTTGGTCATGTCGGTCAGAATCACCAGAACGTGGTAATCCAGTTCGTAGGCCAGATACTCGGCGGCGGTGAGGGCCATACGGGGGGTCAGCAGGCGCTCCACAGCGGGGTCGTCTGCTTTGTTGAGAAAGAGGATGCTTCTAGCCAGTGCGCCCGTTCGCTCGAATTCCTGGGTAAAGAACGAAACTTCGCGCTGGGTCAGTCCCATTGCCGCGAAAACCACCGCGAAGTCACCCTCGTGACCGGGAACCTTCGCCTGACGCGCAATCTGGGCCGCCAGTTCGTTGTGGGGCAGTCCCGACCCGCTGAAGATAGGCAGCTTCTGCCCACGAATCAGCGAAGTGTTGGTGTCAATGGTGCTGATTCCGGTCTGAATAAATTCTTCCGGCTTCGCTCGAGCGGCGGGATTCATCGCCTGTCCGTTGATAGGCAAGCGCTTGTCAGCCACCACCTGCGGCAACCCGTCAATAGGGCGGCCCAGACCGTTAAAGCGGCGTCCAATCATGTCCCTCGAGACACCTAATCTAGCCACGTCTTCCACCAGTGAAACGCTGGCCGAAGCAAGGTCCAGACCCGAGGTTTCCTCGAAAATCTGAATGATGGTGGCGGATTCTCCTACCTCGATAACCTGACCGCCCCGAATGCGGCCCACCGCGTCTTTGATTTCGACGATGGCCCCGTAGTTCAGGTCGGAGGCGGACTGCACGAAAAGCAGCGGCCCCGAGATGTATGAAACGTCGTTATATTCTTTTTTGAGCAGGGTCATACGTAACTCCTTCTTGCCCTGAAATATTTGGTGAGGTGGCTCTGGCTTAGGCTCTGAATCCCCCGTTTAAAGCTCTACGCGTCTTGAGCAGGCGTCTTGAGCAGAACGGCACCCATCGGGCCTACTCGCTCTTCAAACGCCCCTCTTATGAAGGGTGGACAAAACCCGTTTCGCTCGAGCGCCGAGCAGTTGGTTCCCCCTTAACAAGGGGGAAAATCTCGAAAGCGTAGCGCTCGAGAGCAGGGGGATTCCGCCCGGTTCCGCTCGAACACCCTTAAGCGTTCACCGCTCGAGCACCAAACGCCGTGTCCAGCTCGTTAAGCACGCCGTCCCGGTAGAGGGCAAACTCGCCTTCCGGCACGTAACGCGCCCTCGAGAGTTTCTCAATCACCGGGTTCTGGATGATTTCGTCAATGGTCGCGCCGCTCTTGAGACCCTCAAAGGCTTTGTCGTAAAACTTGAGCATCATCTTCATCAGGCCGTAGTTCTTGGGCATACTCGCACTCGCATCAACCGGGTCAAAGCCGTTCTGTTGCAGGAAATCCTGACGCAACATGCGGCCCGCCTCGATAATCAGGCGCTCGTTGTCCTGAAGCGCGTCTGGCCCCACGAGCTGAACCACTTCCTGAAGGCTGGCTTCCTGTTGCAGCACGCTCGAGATGCGTTGGCGCAACTCTGGAAAATCCTCCCCCACGTTGGCGCGGTACCACTTCTCGAGCACCGGGGTAAACAGCGAGTAGCTGCCGTTCCAGTTGATGGCCGGGAAGTGACGACGACGGGCCAGAGCTGCGTCCAAGCGCCAGAACGCACCCGTGATTCGCAGGGTGGCCTGGGTCACGGGTTCGGACATGTCGCCACCAGCAGGCGAAACCGCGCGATTTCCGCAGCAAACGGATTCAGGTCCACGCCTGCAATGGCATCAAGTGCCCGCTGCGCCTGCTCCGCGGGCGGCAGCCCCGGCGCGAAGCGCTGCCACTCTCGCAACAACCGCGCGAACCCGCCCAGCAGGAAGTGGCCGGACCCGCAGGCCGGATC
>JACMOA010000142.1 GCA_014378225.1 Deinococcales bacterium
CGGCAAAGGCGTAAATGTCGGTGTAAGGGCCAAATTTGGCGCTCGAGGCGTACTGTTCCGGCGGCGCGTATCCGGGCGTAACCAGCCGGGTGTGAGAGGAGGTCTGACCCGCAGCGTAAGTTCGGGCGCTGCCAAAATCAATCAGGACTGTGCGCCCATCGCCGTTGAGAAAGATGTTGTCCGGTTTGATGTCCCGGTGCAGCAAACCCACCGCGTGAACCGACTCGAGCGCGTGGGCCAGTTCCATAATCAGGTCCAGCGTTTCCTCGAGCGTGAGCGGACCCGACTCGAGCCGTTTACCCAAATCCTGGCCCTGAAGGAGTTCCATCACCAGGTATCCGGTGCGGTGCTCCTCGAAAGCGTCCCAGACGCGCACGATGCCGGGATGAGTGAACTGGGCCAGCAGCCTTGCTTCTTCTATAAACTCCAGCTTGGTTTGGGTAAAGCCCGCCGCCCCCAACGTGCCAGGGGGAAGCACGTCCAGGCCCGCTCGAGCGGAACCCTCGGGAAAGAGTTCCTTGATGGCCACCCGGCGGCGCAGCAGGGTATCTGCGCCCTGATAGGTGATGCCGAAACCGCCCTGACCCAACGTCTTGCCAATGCTGTAGCGACTGTTCAGGAGATGGGTTCCCAGCGGTAAAACATGGCTTTTCGGTTCTCCTGCACGCTCGAGCGGAGAGCCACAGGTGGGGCAAATCGTGGCCTCGGAGGTGAGGGGGCTTCCACAAATAGGGCAGGTGCTCATGGATAGCTTCAGAATGCCACAGAACGCGGGTTGATGTAGCACAGTCCACTCGAGTGAAGAATGTCCAAAGTTCCGCAGACGATTTTGGCCTGTAAAAGCAGCAAATGTTGAGCGGGTATGTCCGAACCGTCCTGTGCGTTCAACGTTTGATGTCTGCGATTTACAAGCCTCACTGTTCCAAATCAGAAAACTTTGCTCAACCCCTTCAACTTGAACGAAATGTGAAAAGACTCAACTCAATTGAGGAATTGCGTCAGCAAAAGTGATGTTATACTCGAGTTCACTATGAAACTTTCAAAATTACTGCTGATTAAAAATCCAAAATCCGGGCAAGGCAACAGTCCGCTCAAAGAATTTACCGAGCTACTCGAGGAAAAGGGATTAAGCCTCGAGACCCGCGAACTGAGCCACGAGGTAACGTGTGATTCTTTGCTCGAGGACGCCAAAAACTTCGATGCGGTGATTGCAGCGGGCGGCGACGGAACGGTGAGCGCCGTGGCCTACGCCATGAGAAATCAGGGTGTGCCGCTGTTCGTGTTTCCTGCCGGAACCGCCAATCTGATTGCTCAGAATTTGAATCTGCCCAGCACCGCCCCTGAATTGCTCGAGGTTTTGCTCGAGGGTCATACTCTACTGGCCGATTTGGGCGAACTCGAGGTGGAAGGTGAAAAGAAAGGCTTTGCCATGATTGCCGGGGCCGGACTGGACGCCGCACTCATCAAGGCCAGCGAGGATTTGAAGCCCAACTTTGGCGCTTTTGCCTATGTACTGGGCGCACTCAAACAACTTGTTCCGCGCACTCAGCAGTTCAAACTGACCCTGGACGGTCAGGAAACGACGCTCGAGGGCGCGTCTGTCATGATTGCCAACTTTGGCATGGCCAACTTTCGTTTGCCCGTCACCAGCGGCATTGACCCCGCCGACGGCCTACTCACCGTGGTGGTCCTGAAGGGGAAAACAGCCCTTACACTGCTGCCCACAGTGATTGACAGCGTGCGGGCCAAGTTCAACCTGGGAGACCCGCTGTTTGCCGACCACCTCGAGACGTATCACTGCAAGCACATCCGGGTGGAGACCACGCCAGAACTTCCCATTCAGTACGACGGGGAAAGCCTCGAGAGCAGCACACCGTTTGAGGCTCGAGTGTTGCCCAAAGCGATTCGATTTTTTACCCGTGAAACGAGGGAAGAGGTCAAAACTTGAGGGTTTTGAGCTATGAGCAGGAAAACTTCTCCGTGTTGAAGGGGCATCAATCTGCCTAACTTTCCCTGGACCCTCAAGCGCACTGAATGATAAACTCTAACCATGACCCAACTGCTCGAATCCCCCAGCCCCACTCGAGATGCACCCCAGGTCGCGTACCCTCGAGACGAGATTTTTGCACTCATCGAAGAAGAGCACCAGCGCCAGAAAAACGGCCTCGAGCTGATTGCCTCTGAGAACTTCACCAGCAATGCGGTGCGTGAAGCGACTGGCAGCGTGCTCACCAACAAATACGCTGAGGGCTACCCCGGAAAGCGTTGGTACGGCGGCTGCGAAACCGTGGACAAGGTGGAAACCCTGGCGATTGAACGGGCCAAAGAGCTGTTTGGCGCGGCCTGGGCCAACGTACAACCCCACAGCGGCTCGAGCGCCAACCTCGCGGTGTATCACGCCCTGCTCGAGAAAGGGGACACCGTGCTGGGCATGGATTTGGCGCACGGTGGACACCTGACCCACGGTAGCCCGGTAAACTTTTCCGGTCAGAACTTTCAGATTGTGGGCTACAAGGTCAACCCCGACACCGAACTGCTCGAGATGGAAGAAGTGAGAAGGTTGGCGCTCGAGCACAAACCCAAGATGATTATCTGCGGGGCCAGTGCGTACTCGAGGGTACTGGATTTCGCCGCCTTCCGCGCCATTGCCGACGAGGTGGGAGCGATTTTGATGGCTGATATCGCCCATATTGCTGGATTGGTGGCTTCTGGCGTTCACCCCAGCCCGGTGCCACACGCACATGTGGTCACGACTACCACCCATAAAACCCTGCGCGGCCCCCGTAGCGGTTTGATTTTGAGTAATGACCTCGAGATTGGGGCCAAAGTGGACCGGATGGTTTTCCCCGGAACTCAGGGCGGTCCGCTCGAGCATGTGATTGCCGGAAAAGCTATCGCCTTTGCAGAGGCGCTACGCCCCGAGTTTCGCACTTACAGCGAACAGATTGTAAAAAACGCTCGAGCGCTGGCCGCCGAGTTTCAGCGTCTGGGCTACCGCGTAGTTTCCGGCGGCACCGACAACCATTTATTGGTGTTAGACATCCGTCCACAGGGCTTGAACGGCACCAAAGCCACCAAAATGCTGGACGCGGCCCACATCACCATCAGCAAAAGCACATTGCCTTACGATACTGAGCGCATTTTGCACGGCGGCGGAATCCGTATTGGCACACCTGCCGTAACCACGCGGGGAATGCTCGAGAGCGACATGCCACAGATTGCTGCGCTGATTGACCGCGCACTCAAAGGTGAGGATTCGGAGAGCGTGAAAGCCGACGTACACGCTTTTGCCTCGAGATTTGCGCTGCCGTGATTCGGCAATGAATGCTGAGCGATGAGGGAAAGAGGCTTGGGCATGTGCTCGGGCCTCTTTTCTATATCTGCGGCTCGAGCAGTTTCTTGCTCAAAGCTCACTCCTCTTCCGTGAAAGCTGTAAACTCTCCATGATGGTGCTCGAGAACTCTCCAGACGAATTTACGGTACGTTTTCACGAATACGCCACTCGAGGGATTCTTTACCCCCACATTGAGGGGGGTCCTCTGCTCGAGTTCGCTAGCAAAGGGCGAGTGCTCTACCTGTTTGACCGCAGCGGTCCTTACGGTATCCCCAGTGGCGAGGCCAGCGTGATTGTTCACCCGCTGCTTAAAACCTGGGAATTGACCCCCGAGCGTGAGGAACGACTATTCCCTAACGGCGTCTCAAGCGTGGAAGGCAGCGGAAAAGTGCTCGAGGTGCAGCGCGGCTTTTTGATTGTGCAGGCCCGAATAACCTTGGTGATAGGCATTTTAGAAAACACCATGCCCAAAGTTCTGGCCGGAGAGTGGATAAAATTCTCGAGCGAATCCCCTATCCACGGATTTGTGGTGACCGAAGGAGCCAATAAGCTCTAATTTTTTCCTCGAGCCACTCGAGCAAAACTCAACGCAATAAAACGTAAAACCCACACGTCTTCTAACTCATAACCCTATTGCCATGTCCCCCCTCTTCCTCCCTGTCACCAACCCCCGCGCCCTCGAGAAGGCCATTACGCTCGAGGTAGACGCACTTATCTTGGATTTGGAAGATGCCGTCTCCACCCAGCGCAAAGACGAAGCTCGCGAACTGGCAAGAAAAGCGCTCGAGCGGGGATTTCCAGGGAAAAGGGTGGCAGTGCGAATTAATTCGCTCAGAACGGTTTGGGGCGCAGACGATGTGAAGATGGCACTCGAGGCCCCGTGTGCCGCGCTAGTGATTCCCAAAGTAGAAAGGCTCGAGGATTTACCCCAAAGCGATAAGCCGCTGTGGGCCATGCTCGAGACGCCGCTGGGCATTTTGAACGCTCGAGAGATTGCCGCCGATGCACGGGTGGAAATCCTGATTCTGGGAACCTCGGACCTGATTGCAGATTTGCACGCCCGCCATACTCCAGGGCGCGAAAACCTGTTTTACGCCCTCGGCCAGGTAGTCCTAAACGCTCGAGCCTACGGGAAAATGCCGCTCGATGGGGTGTTTCTGGATTACCGTGACGTGGTGGGCTTTGAGCGAGACTGCTTTCAGGCCCGAGATTTTGGCATGGGTGGAAAAACCCTGATTCACCCGTCTCAGCTTGTCCCCGCCAAGCAGATTTTTAGCCCCTTAAACGGAGAAATTGTACACGCCCAAAAAGTGCTCGAGGTGTGGGAAAGCGCCAGGGCGCGGGGTGACGGGGTAGCCACGCTCGAGGGCCGCTTGATTGAGGAACTGCATGTGCGCGAGGCCCTACGGTTGCTGGCTCGAGCGTAGGTTTAACCTGTTCTTCAAAATCACTTTTCACCCACCAATTCATCCTGAGCACACGCAGGAAGGACTAGACTGAGGCGATTCAAAATCAGGTCTGGAGGATTTATGCGTGTAATCCTTATCACCACTGTGCTGTTTGGACTTTTCTCGAGCGCCCTCGCCATCCCAGACGCCAAGGCGGGCAAGACCATTTATGCGTCAAACTGTCAGGGCTGCCACGGCAACATGGGCCAGGGCAACGTGGGACCAGCCTTGGCTGGAGAAGTGGCGGGCTGGAAATACGCGTGGTTCAAGCGGGCTATGCTGCAAAGCCTCGACGATAAGGGCGTAAAGCTCAAAGCTCCCATGCCACTGTGGGGTAAGCGCGGGTTCGGGAACACTGGAAAACCTCCTACAGACGCGCAGATGACCAATTTACAGGCTTATCTAAAGACCTTCAAAACCAAGTAACCCCACAAATCAACCTACGTGTAAACCTAGTTTTTTCAATTTCAGGGCCTCGAGAGTGATTTTTACGCGCTCGAGGGATGAGACGACGAGTGTAAGTCATGGCAACAGTTTAACTCGAGCAGCACACCAAAAAGCACCCCCCTGATTTCAGGGGGGTGGCTCTGCGAGGAGTCGGGGGGTGACGCTCGAGCCAAAGCTTCCATAATACATTTGCACTCGAGGGAAAATAAATATGTGTATCCTCGCTCCATGCTAGGAGTATCTGCTCGAGCTAGGGTCATCTTTGAGAAATCTGGCTGGTTTGAGGGAAGATGTGTGGATGTGTCGCACAAAGTTAAAGCTCTCGAGCAAGAGGGTTGGCTAATCAATCCGTTTGCGCTTGAATTCTTAAAGAATTTTGACGAGTTAAAGATAAGCCAGCCAGCTCTTCCCCCTTCACGGGACGACATAGAGATAGACCCTTTAGATTTGGTAGGCGACTACGAAATATATGGTGAGTGGCAAGTAAATATGAACATGAGATTCTTGCCAATTGGACGGCGATACGCGTATCGCCTTTTTATTGATTATGAGGGAATAATTTACGAAGATGGATATGGAACAATGTATCGGCTCGGGAGTAGCTTTGAAGAGTGTGTGAACGAACTCTTCTTTGGAAGCAATAATTGGGTTAAGTTGGGCAGTCTTAAATATTAATTTACGCGCTAATTGTCCGCTTATCCACACCCAGCGCGGCTTCTTTCACGGCCTCGCTCAAAGTAGGGTGTGCGTGAATCGTGCGGGCTAAATCCTCTGCACTGCCTGCAAATTCCATCACAGTCACGGCTTCGGC
>JACMOA010000143.1 GCA_014378225.1 Deinococcales bacterium
TAGCCCCAGCGTCTCGAGCGTGTAAAGCTCGTCGCGCAATGTACGGCGTTGGTCTCTTTGGGTGAAGACCTCACGGGTGACGTAAGTGTAGATTTCCCAGTGCTTTTCCCGTAGTGAAGGGAGGTCATAATCCAGAATCTCACCGCTGCGCTTTCTGCCCTCGAGCGAGGTGATGAGCCGCGCCATCGCTTCTGCACCCTGAAAAAAGGCAGGGGCGACCTCGTGTTCAGATTGGGGAGTGTGGGCTAGGGTCATTTCAAGTCTCCTGCTGTTCAGTGTATCCGCTCGAGCCTATTCCCAATCCACTTTCAGGTAAAGGTCGCGCAGGGCCAGGGTTACGGGCAGGGTTTCAAGCGTGAAACTCTCCTTGAGCGAACCGTAAGAAACCAGCGCCCAGCGTCCATCCGGCTCGAGCGTGAAGTGCTCCACGAAAACTGCGTATTGCGAAATGAGGACGTACTCGAGCAAACTGGGCATTTGACGGTATTGAGCAAACTTTTCGCCCCGGTCATAGCCTGCGGTGCTTTTGGACAATACCTCGAAAATAACCTGTGGATTGAGCAAAACCACTCCACTCGAAGTCTTTTCAAAACGCGATTCTTCGCAAATCACGGATACGTCGGCGTAGGTCATCAGGCCCGTAGCTTCGACTTTAAGTTTCATATCCCCGCCGTGAACCCGGCACGGCCTTGAGCGCAGGGCAACATTAAGTTCTGTGCGGAGGTTTCCCCCAATCAGGTCGTGCGAAGGACTTTCTCCCGCCATAGCAAAAATCTCACCCTGAAAATATTCGTGGCGCTCGAGACTGCTTTCCTCGAGCATCAAGTATTCCTCTTGGCTGTAATTTCGCTTCTCGAGGGCAGTCATAAATTCATTTTACAAGGTCCAGAAATATTTGAGTCTTACAAAATGGGTTTCTGGATTGTGCTCGAGGGTAGGCGCACCATCCACAATGAGTTGAGCACGTTCCCAGGGCCTGTCCTGCTCCAGAAACGGGCGTTCGCTGTTTTGCCATTCAAACCAAAAATCGCTATTTTCGGGTCCATCCCGCTCGAGGCCACGCTTTTCGGCTACCTGTAGGTCTGTTTCAGACCAGATGGGAAAATCAATCCAGGGCGTCAGTTCCCGCCGGGTTGCAGATACTCCTTCTACCAGCAGAACAGGCGATTTTGGCACCAAAATGGACCCCGTGCGCCCTCGAGCGCTCCAGGCTTCGGGAGTCCAGTCTATGGGTTGCCCCGCTTCAAACGGCTCGAGAATGTGCTGAATGATGAGAGGCCACCAGTCAAAAAAACTGTGATGCCACGCCACATCATCGGTGTGGACGAGTGGAGCGTTCAGAAAAAGAGCGAGCCGCTCTGCAAAGGTGGTTTTGCCAGAAGCACTCCGCCCATCAATCGCCACGATGGTGGGACGCTCGAGGGTTGAAATCTGCTGGGCCAGCTTCTCAAAGCTTTGAATCTGCGAACTTGACATACAAAAGTATAGGCACAAAACTGGCTCGAGCGCCTACAATACTTTGATGTTTTCGCTCGAGCCGTCTCAAATTTTTGTCAAAGGTGCGGGAAGTCCCACCGTCAAGCTGCTGGATGTTCGCGCCCCACTCGAGGTGGAACACGGCGCTCTCCCTTACTGCGCTTTTGAACCCATTTTGACCGACTCAGAGCGACATCAGGTAGGAATTCAGTACAAGGAAAAGGGACAGGAATCTGCTATTGAATTGGGCTATGAACTGACCGGACCCTATTTACCCTCGAGAATCCAGCGCTGGCGGGACATCTGCTCGAGCGGTCCCACCGCCGCGATGTGCTGGCGCGGCGGTTTACGCAGTCAGCTCACCCTCGAGTTTATGGATTTGCCAGAGGTTCCCAGGGTGGCAGGCGGGTATAAAGCCCTGCGCCAATATCTGATAGAACAGATGCCGCAACACCTGCTCGAGCGTAAAATTGTCGTGCTGACCGGACTGACGGGTTCGGGGAAAACCCGGTTACTTAAGGCACTTGAGGGGGCTTCTACGCTCGAGCCACTCAAATTACAGGGTGTAGATTTGGAGGGACTGGCCAATCACCGGGGCAGCGCCTTTGGCAATCAGGGAAAGCAGCCCGCACAGGCCACCTTTGAAAACCATCTGGCCGCAGAAATCCTGCTCAGTCCTGCAAAAACTTTGCTGCTCGAGGATGAATCACGCAACATTGGACGACTCGAGCTTCCGGGTTCCCTGTGGGAGACGATGCGCGGAGCGCAAGGAATTTTGCTCGTGGCCAGCGTAAAGGAGCGTTCACAGCAGATTTTTGAGGATTACGTGCAGGTGGAAACCGCCAGACTGGGCCAAGAAGAGTTGCGCCAAAATCTCGAGGGAAATTTCAACAAGCTCAAGCAGCGCCTGGGTACGGCACAGGTGGAACGCGGAATTGAAATGCTCGAGGACGCACAAAAAAATAGAGCATGGCTAAAGCCAGAATCACACCAACCCTGGATTGAGTTACTGCTCGAGGGCTATTACGACCCGCTGTACCGCAAAGGACTTGAAAAAAGCGGACGAGAGATTGTGTTTAGAGGGTCTTTTGATACCGTGCTCGAGCATTTACAGAAAAAGGCTCGAGGGTGATTTGACACAGGGCAAACATCAAGACCACAGCAAACGTCAAACGCCGAGACTAAATTCTGTCTCCCGCGCCCCATCTCCCTATCTCCCCCGCTCCCCCCTCTCACCTTCCCAATCCCCTCGCCTTGAGTGCATCCTCTCACACCCACTCGAGCGCTAAAGCTCTACCCTGAGCGAATGAATTTGACTCCTGACGCTCCTATTCGCCTCACTCAAACCGTTAAAAAAGGCGGTTGTGCCGCTAAAATTGGGGCGGGAACCCTACGCGGAATTCTCTCGAGTTTGCCGCGCCAGAGCCATCCTAGTTTGCTGGTCGGAACCGATTTCCTGGACGACGCCGCCGTGTGGCAAGTCAATGAAACCACCGTTGCGGTGCAAACCCTGGACTTTTTCACCCCCGTTCTGGACGACCCTTACGACTTTGGCGCGGTTGCGGCTGCCAACGCGCTGAGTGACGTGTTTGCGATGGGGGCCAACCCCTCCACGGCACTGACCATTCTGGCTTTTCCGCTGGATTCCCTGCCGCTCGAGCTGTTGACCCCGCTGATGTGCGGAGCTGCCGACAAAATCAACGAGGCTGGGGCCGTGCTGGTAGGCGGTCACTCGATTGACGACGACAGCCTGAAGCTGGGCTTCAGCGTGACCGGATTTGCTCACCCAGACCGCCTTTGGACCAACCGGGGCGCAAAGGTGGGCGACGCTCTCGTTCTGACCAAAGCTGTGGGAACCGGAACCCTCAGTGGGGCGCTCAAAAACGGAGAAATTGGCGACAGGGAAATGCTCGAGGCGACCCTTTCAATGAAACAGCTCAACAAGTTAGATTTGCCAGACCATTTACATGCTGCGGTTCACGCGGCTACGGATGTCACCGGTTTTGGAATTCTGGGCCACGCACTGCACATCGCGCAGGGTTCGGGGCGCACGTTACGGCTCGAGAGTGGGTCTGTTCCACTACTCAAGGGCGCAAAAGAAACGCTCGAGAAGGGTATTCTCACCAAAGCACACCGCACGAATACCGTTTATGTAGAAAAACACGTCTCTGGACGCGAGAACCTGAGCCAGACGGCGTGGTGGACCTTAGTAGACCCACAGACCAGCGGAGGATTACTGCTCAGTGTGGACCCCGCTCAAGCTGACGAACTGCTCGAGTGGGTGCAGGTTAAATTCCCTCGAGCGGCTAGGGTTGGAGTGGTTCTGGAGGGTGGGGTGAGGGCGCTCGAGGTGGTTTGAGGTTGGTTTTCA
>JACMOA010000144.1 GCA_014378225.1 Deinococcales bacterium
GCCTTGGGGAGTTCGTGGGTCGCGTAGGTTGCAAAAACTTGGGCAATACAGTAAACCTCCGGCGAAAGTCACCATGAGGCGGTGAGGTCAAGATTGTAGAGGGCACAAATCAGGTTGAGCCGCAGTCCAAAACGTCTTCTACGATGACGGTAGGTTCCTTTAAGGCCCTCAGCTCGAGTTGGGAGAAAAAATTACTCTAAGGGTGAGTAGAAATTCAAGAAGTCTGCACAGGGGCGTGTATTCCCGAGTTCAGCTTGAGTAGAGTCACCTATGCCGCTCACCCTCCTAAGCGAAATGCCTCTAGAGACTTACGGCCAGTACCGTAGCACGCCCACCCCCGAACAACTCAGCAAGTTTTTTCACCTGGACACAGCAGATTTGGCACTCCTGAACAACCGCCGCCGAGACCATAACCGACTGGGAATGGCGGTACAGCTTTGTACTCTGCGCTTCATGGGTAGCTTTCCAGATGACCCTCGAACGGTCCCAGTGGGTGTTTTACGCTTTCTAGCACGGCAGTTGGCTTTGCCTGTACCCTCCAACTTGAAGCGCTATGCCAAGCGGCCCGCTACCCTGAGTTGACACCAGCACTTGATTCGTAAACATTTAGGGTATCAAACTTTGTCGGGTTTTGAAATATTTTGTCTGATGCGCTGGATGTACGGTCAATTGCTTCTGGGACACATCGATGATGTCAAGCTTTTTGACCTCGCCACCCAGCGGCTCATCACCCGTAAGGTTGTGCTCCCTGCCGCATCCACCCTGGCTACCCTGGTCACTCGAGTTCGACAACGAACTTCTCTACGGGTTTTCGAGGCACTCTCCCGGCGACTTTCAGAAGATCAGGCCCAGCGGCTTGAGGCTTTACTAGTTGTTCCAGACGGCAAATACAAATCCCCCCTCGACACTTTACGAGAATCTCCCGCAGCCTGGACTGTGACCGACCTTTATGCGGGTCTCGAGCGCCTCAAGGCCCTTCGGACGCTTGGCGTAGGTCAACTCGACCTTTCAGACATCTCGAGCCAGAAGCGCTCAGCACTCAGCCAAGAGGGCATGACCCTTTGGGCCGATACCCTGGCCAAGTCGGGTGTAACTCGACGTCGAGCTACCTTGTTGGCCTGGGCGCAATATATCGAGCGACAAGCGATGGATGACGTGCTGACCGTGTTCGACCGTTATCTCAAAGGTCTGGAACTGCGCGGACTCGAGAAACACCGCAAGGTCCGTTTACGCGGACTCAAAGACCTGGACCGGGCCGCGAAAGTGCTCAGCCGGGCGGTGAAGATGCTACTCGAGTGGCCCGAAGGAAAACGCAATGCCAGAAGAGCTATTTTGAAGCAACTCGAGGAAAGTCGGCTCAAAGCAGCTGTAGAGCGAGTGGATGCCCTGACCCATGAAGAAGTGGACTTCCCTGTCGCCTGGAGTTACGCCCAGAAACAGGTCGCTCGTTTTCTACCCCAGTTCCTCGAGGCTATCCCCTTCGAGGGTACGCCCAGCGTGGCAGGTCTGCTCGAGGCCATCACCTTCTTGAAATCAGCCGAACTCGGGTCACTCGAGTTTAAGGACGCCCCCAAAGCGTTCATGTCCCCGGTCTGGCAAGCCCGTGTCTTCCCCCAGGACGGTGAAGTTGTGCAAGACACCTATCTTCTGGTCGTGGCCATTCACATTCAGATGCAACTCAAGCGGCGAGAGCTGTACGTTTCGAGCAGTCATCGTCACCAAGACCCGCGCACCGGACTGCTGGAAGGGGCCGAGTGGGAACAGCAGCGCCTGAATGTGTGTCGCTTGCTGGGCCGCTCAACTGATGGCAAAGCAGAACTCGAGGCCCTTTCAAAGACGTTAGACACGGCGTACCACACCGTGCTCGAGGGCTTGCCCACCAACACGGCCCTGAAACTTGTTCAGCGCAAGGGTCACACCGTTGCGGTGCTCAAACCCCTGCCCGCTCAGCCCTCGAGTCCAGGCTTAAAGTTTTTGCAGCGCGAGATGTCCCGTCGCCTGCCGTTCATCGAGCTATCCGACCTGCTGCTCGAGATCAACAGCTACACTGGCTTTGCCAAAGCGTTTATCCGCACTGATGAGGTCCGTGACCCTCGCCATGATGTTCCTGAACTCGAGCTATCTGTGTGTGCGGTGTCTTGGACAAAGCGGCACCTAGCGGGCCTGTCCGCTTTGCTGGCTCAAGCGTGTAATTTGAGCCTTCGGGCCGTCGCCAGACCCGATATTCCGGCTCTTACACTCGAACACCTGCATTTTGTACAGCAAAACTATATTCGCCACGACACTTTGACGGCGGCCAACTCGAAATTGGTAGAAGCCCACGCAGGTTTGCCCCTGGTCCATCACTGGGGAACCGGAGATATGGCCAGTGCCGATGGGATGCGCTTCGTGGTTTCAGTCAAATCCCTTTACAGCGGTTACAACCGCAAATACTTTGGTATTGGACGGGGCGTGACGCTGTTCTCGTTCACCAGCGACCAGTTCAGCGGGTTTTGGGGACAGGTCGTGCCGGGGACAATGCGAGACTCACTCAATATCCTGCATGGGGTACTGTCACAAAACACCGTACTGGAGCCAAAAACCTACACCTCAGATACCGCCAGCTATAGTGATACCATCTTCGGCCTTTTTCATCTGCTGGGCCTGCAGTTTGCCCCCCGTATTGCCGATATGGGCAGCACCCGGTACTGGCGCATGGACCGCGACTCCGACTACGGTGCACTCCAAGATTTAGCCCGAAACAAGGTCAACACAGCTTTAATTGCCGAGCACTGGGACGCGAGCAGGCCCGCTAGGTGCCGTTCTGCTCAAGACGACCTGCTTCGACTTGCGGGGTCTCTCAAGTTAGGTGTGGTCGCAGCCCCAGACATCCTCAAGACGCTGACTCGAGGCGGAAGCTTGACGGGTCTAGGGCGAGCCGTGGAAGAACTGGGTCGCATAGCTAAAACCTTGCACCTGCTGTCCTACCTCAGTGATGAGGGGTATCGTCGAGCGATTCAAATTCAGCTCAACCGGGGAGAAAGCCGTCAGGGAGTGGGCCGCGCTGTGTATCACGGCCAAAAGGGAGAGCTAAGGCACCGCTATCAGGAAGGCCTGGAGAATCAACTCAGCGCCTTGGGTCTGGTGGTCAATGCGATTGTGCTATGGAATGCCCGGTATATGCAGGCCATCCTGGACTGGCTCGAGGGGATTGGAGAAGACTTTGAAGACGGTGATCTGGCCCGCTTATCGCCGCTCAAGTACGCCCATATCAATATGATTGGTCGTTACCATTTCACACTGCCAGACGATGTTCGTCTGGGTGCGATGCGTCCCTTACGGGACCCGGATACCCTCGAGCTATACGAGCGTTTAGAGGCTGCCGCCTAACGAAGTCTCAATAGGAGTTCGTCTTGAATTGTGTCGTTCTCAACGACGAAATACGTACGACTCGAGTCCGTTAGGGTAAATTTTTCTCCCAACTCGAGTCAAGGGCCACCTTAAATCTTTCTCCCGTCGCTTCAGAAGCAATCCAATCGTTAACGGTTCAACTCGAGGCTGCCTACAGACGCACGCTCGAGGGCTTACCGGGCAACGCCTGGGTCCGCTTCGAGACCCAGGATGGGCGAAGTATTCCCATTGTTCAGGCCCTGGAACCTCAGGAGAACACCGTGCGGCTCGAGGCCATGAGCGACCGGGCCTACAGCTTCATCCCCGATGTGGACCTGTCCGAATTACTGCTGGAAATTCACGCCCAGACCGGCTTTGCCGATGAATTCTCACTTGCTAGTGAGGGAGAAGGCCGGGTCAGTGATTTTGCTAAGAGTTTATGTGCTGTTTTAGTGTCGCAAGCTTGCAACATAGGTCTCAAAGCGGTGTCGCGTCCGGGGATTCCAGCGCTGAGCCTGGGACGCCTCTCCTGGGTACAGCAGAATTATTTACGCGCAGACACCCTGATACGAGCAAACGCTCGTCTGGTTGAGGCTCATACCGATTTGCCCCTCGCCCGTAAATGGGGGGATGGAGAGGTGGCCAGCGCGGATGGGTTGCGCTTTGTCGTCCCCGTCCGAACCGTATACTCACGGCCTAACTCCAAATACTTCGGTGCTGGGCGCGGAATTACCTACTACAGTTTCACCAGTGACCAGTTCAGCGCTTTCCACGGCCTAGTCATCCCCGGCACTCTGCGGGACTCGCTGTACATCCTTTCAGGGCTGCTTGAGCAGCAAACTGTGCTGCAACCGAAAGAACTCATGTCGGACACGGCGGGTTACAGCGATGTGGTGTTCGGCTTGTTTCACCTATTGGGCTATCAATTCAGCCCGCGTCTGGCCGACCTCGAGCATGTCCGCTACTGGAGAATAGACCGCAGCCAGGATTACGGCCTGCTCGAAGATGTAGCTCGTAACCGTGTTAACACCGCACTGATTGGTGAGCACTGGGACGATGTTTTACGCTTGGTAGGTTCGTTGAAGCTAGGCACGGTCAAAGCACCAGACATCCTGCGAACTTTGGCTCGAGAAGGCAGCCTGTCCGGGCTGGGCCGAGCGGTGGCCGAGGTGGGTCGTATCTCCAAAACTCTCTATCTGCTTGAATATTTGCATGACGAGGGCTACCGACGCCGGATTCAGATTCAGCTCAACCGCACTGAACTTCGTCACCGTTTAGCTCGAGCGATTTACCACGGACACAAGGGTGAGATGCGCCAGAAGTACCGCGAAGGTATGGAAGACCAACTTGGCGCTTTGGGCTTGGTGGTTAACGCGGTGGTACTGTGGAACACGCGATATCTGGGAGCCAGTCTGGAGTGGCTCGAGGCCATCAGCGATGAGGTTCATCCTGACGATATTCCACGGCTCTCCCCCCTACGCTTTGCCCACATCAACATGTTGGGGCGCTACCATTTTGAGGTGAACGCGGACGTGGCAGCGGGGATGCTGCGTCCCTTGAGGGACCCGGACAGTACGGATGCTTTTGAGACCGCCTGGAACGAGCGCTGAACTGTGCATTGGCTTCCTAACGCCACTCTTGGTTCCGCTACTTGTTTCTAGCCATGAAGCAATTACTGAACGTCACGGTAGACGGGTGGGAAGCGGTGGTACAGCCAGATGGCGTGCTCGATGATGGTCATCGAAAAGCGGTGGCGGTGGGGCTTGAAATCGGTCACGGACAGTTAGCCTACCCCGACCGGGTTAAGGCAACACAACCATTAAATTACGTCTGCTCGAGAGGAATAAGCCTTCTGTCTGCCCGTGTGGGGTAAATTTTTCAGGTCATTCAGAAGTTATTAGTGATTCAACCTCGAATGCTTTTATAGATTTGGGTAATACCGCACGAGCGGCGCTCGTGCGGTATTACCCAAATGAAAATGGGCAGACTTCCTAGAAAATCCACCCAC
This sequence comes from Deinococcales bacterium, assembly GCA_014378225.1. GTDB lineage: Bacteria > Deinococcota > Deinococci > Deinococcales > Deinococcaceae > JACMOA01. The sequence goes on from JACMOA010000144.1 coordinate 5,378, forward strand.
CTCTGTTCAGTGGCTTTAAGCGGCCATGCTGCTCAGAAGCGCCTGACAGGCGGCTTCGCAGCGGCGGCAGCTTTCCATGCACACCGCGCAGTGCTTCATATCCATATCTCGAGCATGCATCTCACACTCGTCCCCGCAGGCTTTACACGCTGCCTGACACGCCTCGAGCTGGCTTTTGAGCACGCTCGAGGTAGGTTCGGTCAATCTCGAGAGGACGCGCCCGGTGGCGCTACACACATCAGCGCAGTCCAGGTTGAGCCGGATGCATCTCACCAGGTGGGCCAGGTGGCCTCCTTCGCCCAGACAGGCGTCGGCGCAGGAGGTGCACACCTGGGCGCACTCGAAGCAAGCTTCGATACACGCGGTCAGGGCCTGCATGTTGGAAACGCTCGAGGCGCGGGGATGGGTGGCGAGCATGGACTGAACGTGGGTCATAAAACCTCCTTAAAAATTTGAGAATCTGCGGTGGGACGAGGGGCATAGCGTTCTATCCCCTTGTCACTATGCGCGCAGGCATGTTAAATTCCTGTAAAGCGGCTCGAGTGTGAAGGATGCCTGAAAAACGGTAAGAAACGGACTGTGTACTTTTGGGACCCAGCCTCCAACCTCGGCTCGAGGGCTAACCTCGGCTCGAGGGCTAAGTAGGGGTAGCTGAGTAGGGGTAGAGGAGTCAAGCGAAGCGGGGCTTTATACAGATTTAATATTTCTCCTCTAATTTTGATGGGGCACTTTGAACGCTTTGTTGAACGGGAAGCGGAAACACTCCTGGAAACCGGGCGCTCGAGCGTGTGCCGCCCCATAAATTTAACGCCGAGGAAACCCATGCTCCCCAAACTTTTGTTGCTACTTTCAATGTTCACCCTTTCTGCCTGCTCTCCCCAGGGTCTCTCGGGGGTGAAGACCTTCTCGGCGGGGAAAGCGGGCGACCACCGCACGGGCTTGATCATTTACACCAATCTGGGCGACCCGCCTGCTGGGGGACCCCACAACCCGGTCTGGCAAAACTGCGGCGTTTACAGCAAGCCGCTGGCTTCTGAATAGGTGGGCCACTCGCTCGAGCACGGCGCGGTGTGGGTCAGCTACCGCCCCGACTTGCCCACAGCCGAGGTGGAA
>JACMOA010000145.1 GCA_014378225.1 Deinococcales bacterium
AAAACGTTAGCCTTCGGGCAAAGAACCCGAACGGGATAGCGCTTCAAATTCCGTCACGGGAAATTTGTGGCGAAAGTATGCAGCGGGAGGGATTTCAAAGTTCACCGTCTGCGTCATGGCTTGAGTTTATCACGCTGCCCACTCGAGGCCCTATTTCCACCCCACAAATTCTGCGCTACAATCCAGCATGAACCGATTCAGCGTGTCCCCCCTTTTCAGCCTAACTCGAGAACTCGCCGCCGTCGCTTCCGCCCGAAAAGCTCCTGAAGTGGTGCTCACAAACGCTCGAGTGCTGAGTGTGTACTCGGAAAGGCTGCTCGAGGACCGTGAAATCTGGATTTCCAGTGGACGGATTGCGGCGGTGATGCCAGCGGGTACGGCCCGTAAAAATGGCTCGAGTACGCGTTTCTACAACTGTGGGGGCGGAATTCTCGCGCCCGGACTGGTAGACCCACACGTTCACATCGAGTCCAGCATGATGACGGTGTGCGCTTACGCCGAGGCTGCGCTACTAAACGGCACCACCACGGTATTCTGCGATAGTCACGAAATTGGCAACGTCTCGGATGTAGCGGGCATCGAGTGGATGCTCGAGGACGCCCGCCTTGCGCCTCTCAATGTGTTTCTGACCGTACCCAGCACGGTCCCCGCCACCTCGAGCACTTTTGAGACCGCAGGCGGCGACCTCACCCCGTCCAAGATTGCCGCGCTGTTCGATGCGTGGCCCGAGGCCAGGGCGCTGGGTGAAAAGATGGATTTTGTGCAGGTAACACAGGGCGACGAGCGCAGCCACGCGATTCTGGCGGCGGCCCTCGAGCGCAACCGTCCGGTTTCCGGCCACGTCTACGGGCGTGAATTTGTAGCGGCGTATGCGGCCAGCGGGATCACGGATACCCATGAGGCGGTGTCTCGAGAGATTGCCGAAGACATGCTCGAGGCGGGACTGTGGCTTTTTCTGCGCGGCGGCCCGCCGACCACGCCGTGGCACAGCTTGCCGGAAGCCATCAAGGTGATGACCGAGCTGGGCGCGAGTTCCAAGCGAATCTGCGTCTGCACCGATGACCGCGACGCGGACGATTTGTTTGGTTTTGGGCTGGATTGGGTGGTGCGGCAGGCCAGAGACGCTGGACTCTCGAGCGAAAGTGCCTGGAGCATGGGCAGTTTGCACCCGGCCACCCGCTTCGGGGTAGATTCGGATTTAGGCGCATTGGGACACGGGCGGCGGGCCGACATCGTGCTACTGAATGACGCGCTCGAGGTGCAAAATACCTGGTACGGCGGTGAGTTGGTGGTTGAGAACAAAAAAATTACCGACCTGCTCGAGGGTCAACTCGAGAATGGGCGTTATATCTATCCTTTTGCGGCCTTTGAAACGGTCAAACTGCCCCCCGAGTACAAACTTACGCCAGACCTTCCGCTCGAGCGCACGAAAGCCAACGTGCTGCGGGTAGAGTTACCGGGCATCGTCACCCTGCACCGTGAAATCTTGCTCGAGCGAAGCGATTCCTGGGAGCAGATTTTCGAGATTCACGATTTATGCTTTGTCAGCGTGCTCGAGCGTCACGGCAAGAATGGTGAGGTGGCGCACGGCTTGCTTCAGGGTTTTGGGCTGAAGGGCGGCGCAGTGGCCTCGAGCGTGGGACACGACGCACACAACATCATTGTGGCTGGCACGAGCGATTCAGACATGGCACTAGCCGTGCGCCGCATTGAGCAGTTGCGCGGCGGCGTGGTGGTGGTAAAAGGTGGCGTGATTCTGGCCGAAGTTGCGCTCCCGATTTCGGGGCTGCTCTCGGATAAACGCGCCCCGGTGGTGGCGGAGGAAACCTCGAGCCTGAAACGCGCCTGGGCGGAGCTGGGGTGTACTTTGCCGTATATGGGCTTTAATTTGTTGCCGCTTTCAGTCATTCCAGAGCTGCGGATTACCGATAAGGGGCTGGTGACTGTTCCAGGCATGGAGATTTTTCCGCTGTTTGTGGAGATTTGAGGGAGCGCTCTAGTAGACCGTGCGAATCCCCCTGCTTTTTTTCGCTCCGCTGTCTTGGCCCAACTTCAGCACCTCACGGGCTGGGCCGCGTCTTGGCCCAACTTCAGCACCTCACGGGCTGGACCGCTCAAAAAAATCTCCCCTTGTCGAAGGAGGAACTCAAAGAATTGTCGCTCGAGCGGGATGGCCCGGAAGGCGAGCAATACCGGAAGGTACTGTATTGGGCCAAGACAGCACCTAGCGGTCTTGGCCGCTTCGCAACACTTCGTGAACCTGAAAGCATGGGCGTGCTCAAACACCGCTCGTCCCGAGTTGCGGTTAAAATAACAAAATCATGTCCGGCACTCTCATCACCCTCGAGCATATCCGCCGCGCTGCCGTTAGCTGTACCCTGTTCACGCCCACCGATTTACAGAGCGCCATCAATCAGCTCGAGTACATACAGGCAGACCCTATTCGTGCTCCTGCCAGGGCGCAAGATTTGATTTTGCGGCATCGGGTAGCCGGATACAAAGCGGGAGACCTGGAGAAGAGCTATCCCACGCTCGAGGTGGAAGAAGATTTTCTCCAGAATTATGGGTTTATTCCTCGAGCGTTTCAAAAATGGCTTCACCCGCGCAGCTTTGAACGGGTTCTGAAAATTGAAACAGAGACTCCGCACTTGATAACTCTGGTGCTCGAGCATGTCCGTGAACATGGCCCCACTCACCCTCGAGCGCTGGAAAAAACTCTGGGTAAACTGAGCGTGAAAAACTATTGGGGCGGTAGCTCGAGCGCTACCACTCGCGTGTTGGACGCGCTGCACTACCGTGGACACCTGCGGGTGGCCCGCCGGGATGCCGGAATCAAGGTGTATGAGGCCGCGCCTCACCTCGAGCCACATTTTGAGAATCCGCTCGAGCGCACGGCACAGGCTCGAGAGCTGGTTCATCTGTTGGTGCGGCTTTACGGCCCTCTTTCCGAAACCAGTCTGGGAGGTCTAGTTTCATTGATGGGCTACGGAGCGCCCCATCTCAAGCTCGAGCTGAAGGCGGCGTTCAAACAGGCGGTGAGTTTTGAATTGGACCGGGCCAAGCTCGAGGGGATTTCTTACGTGTGGATTCCGGGAGAAAAATGGGCGCTCGAGCCAGATTCGGAAGTGCGCTTGCTGGCCCCGTTTGACCCCATCGTGTGGGACCGTCGCCGTTTCGCCCACCTGTTTGGCTGGGAGTACAAATTTGAGGCGTATACCCCACAAGCCAAGCGCAAGTTTGGCTATTACGCGCTGCCGCTGCTTTGGCAAGACCGGGTGGTGGGATATGCGAATTTAAAGCTCGAGTCAGACGCGCGTGACCGTCTCGAGTCAGACGCGCGTGACCGTCTCGAGTCAGACGCGCGTGACCGTCTCGAGTCAGACGCGCGTGACCGTCTCGAGTCAGACGCGCGTCACCGTCTCGAGTCAGACGCGCGTGATCGTCTCGAGTCAGACGCGCGTGACCGTCTTGCGGGCAGAGAGTTAAAAGCCGAGTTCGGCTATCCGCTGGGGCAGCCGAAGGGCAAGGCTTTTGCATCAGCGCTGGCTCGAGAACTCGAGCGGATACGGGTATTTTTAGGTTGAGGGTGGGAAGGCAAAGGGTAGAAAGTTTGAGGATGAAAGTCCCTATCAATATTCTCGTTCTCGAGCGGTTTGGTGACATTCTTAACAAAGCCCCCCTCAAGGGAGAAGATGTGTTGCGCTCGAGCGTAACAATTCCAGAAGCTCCATAAGTTGGGCGGGCCGCTGCCCCTCATGTTAACAGACCCGTTTGCGGCCCAGCAGTTGGGGGGTTTGGCAAACGGACTCCCGTTTACCAAGCCGCGCTCTTTCCATCCAGTGAAATCCGCTCAAATCCGCTCGAGCAATCCTTCCAAAACCCGTTCCACTCGAGTGGGTAATTCACAGGTCATGTTCTGACACACGTAAGCCACGCCGTCTCCGGTGCGGCCCTCGAGCAGCGCCAACCTCGGGTCTGCCCCTTCTGCCGGAGTTAAGGCTGCCGGAGCCAGGGCGGTGAAGGGCAAATAAAACTGGGCTACGGTTTGCTCCAACCCCACCCGTTCGTCGGGGGTCCCCATCAAGACCACTTCGGTACGCGGACTCAGCAGTAACTCAAAACCCTGCCACAAACGGCCAAAGCCGCTGGCCGCCCTCAGCATCTCGCCCACGCTGCCCAGCACCACCTTCTGAGCGTGCTCGAGGGCGTTAACATCGCCATAATAGCGGTCTATCCAAAGCCCCAAAAGCGCGGCGGCGGCGTTGTCGCTCATCACGGCGGCATCGA
>JACMOA010000018.1 GCA_014378225.1 Deinococcales bacterium
GTGCGAGGCTCGAGAGTACAAGTGTGGAGAGAAGAATTTTTTTCATGGGTTCACCTCGAGAGGAGTGGTATAGCTGGACTCTGATGCCTGAGTTCTGGTACCTGATGGTTCACGACTATTTCTGACAGGCCAAATTCACCCGAAAACTGGGCGTGGGCGTGCTGTAGGACACTCCAGAGGAAAGTGCTCCCGCCGCTTTGATTTCGACCAGTAATTTGGCTGGAAGTGTGGACTTGGCTTTTGAGGACCCGGCATAAAACGAAAGCTCGAGCGTGTTTCCCGCTGCCTGCGGAAGCTTTTTATAGAGTAGGTCCTGCACATTGTCTGACTCGAGGGTGGAGCCATCTGCCAGCACCAGGGTCAGGGTTTTAACTCCGGTGTTGAGGGCGTCAATCGTCTTGTTGGTGCCGTTTTTCCACTCGAGGGCCACACTGTACCCAGACTGCTGGCCGTTGTAGCGACTGATAGGCTTTACAGACTTTGCGGTCATGCGCCAGACCCCGTTGAACAGCGTTTCACCCATGCAACCCTCGAGCGAAGCACGCTGATTCGTGCCGCCTGCTGGAGCGATTGTTTTGGGCGAGTTGAGGGTGATGGTGTTGCCTTTTACCTGAACCGAGATGCCCAGTTGCCGCAGGGTCTCGAGGTGAATGTAGGGGTTGCCCTGGTTCACCACTACTGCCAGGCTCGAGGGAGAGCCATTGACCATCAGAAAGTATTGGGTGGTCTGGGTAGCGGCCAGGGCGAGGCTCGAAAGAACGAGGGCAGCGAGCAGAATTTTTTTCATGGGTTCACCTCGAGCGGGGTTTTAAAGCGAATCTCAACACGAGTCCCACGATTTTTTAGGACTCGTCTCAGATAGAACGGGGTTGAATTCAGGGTGTGCTGCGGGTTGTGACCCGGAAAGTGGTTTTATACGAACCGACTTCAACGGTGGTCACGGTGTCTGAATTGACCGTATTGCTGGGCGAAACCGCTACCGCCACCGTTTGACCGCTCTGCACATTGAATCCAGTCGAATTGTCGTCAAAGTAATCACGGTATTCGCCATCAATGTAGACCGTGGTTCCAGAGGTGGCCTTGAGGAGTAGTGGACGATTGAACCCGCCCAGGGTGATGGTTTGGCTGCGAATGGACAACGCGGGTTTGGGTTCGACTCCTGTAACAGGCGCAAAGGTGAAAGCGTCTGGCTCGAGGTCGGGAGAAGTGGGCGCACTTTGGCCTGCTGGCGCACATGCGCTGAGAACCAGGGCCAGCCATAGGACGCGAATGGGAGCAGTTGAGCTGAGCATCTGAATCTCCTTTGAACTTTCAGAATTTGACCCACAAAAGTCTAATTGGGTTTCGGCTTCTGGCATTTTGGCGGTGTTTTTAAGACTGCCCTCGAGAGGAGATGGAAAGACCCGTTAAGGAAAGGAACCACTCGAGGGTGAGAGGAGGTTTTAGGTGTGAGTATGCCGCTTGCGCTTTAGCGAATGCGGCGAATGGTCTGGCTCTTGCTGTCCGAGACAAAGAGCTGCTTGTTGTAATACGCCAGACCCTCTGGCTCGTCGAAGGTGGCCACTGAAATGTTGCCGTCGGCAGCGCCCATCGTGCTCGAGCGGCCCGCCACGGTGCTCACCGTGCCGTCTGGGGTAATCCGGCGCACGCTATGGTTTCCGGTGTCGGCCACGTACACATTGTTAAACTCGTCCAGTGCAATTCCAGCTAGCCTGCCAAAGCGGGCCTCGAGCGCGGGGCCGTCCTTATCCCCGAACACACCGGATTTGCCCGCCAGGGTTGAGACGGTGCCGGAAGGGGTAATTTTACGCACCGTACCGTAATCGGTCACGTATAGATTTTCGGCGCGGTCCATCGCCAGACCTTTAGGGCCACTGAAGCGGGCCACTCCCGCTGCGCCGTCCACACTGCCCGATTGACCTGCCGCTCCGGTTAGGGTACTGACCGCATCGCCGCGAATGCGCCGAATGGTGTAGTTCCCGGTGTCGGCTACCCAGACCTCTCCGGTACGAGTGTTGGCTACAATTCCGTCTGGGCGGTTGAAGCGGGCGTTGGCGGCAGCTCCATCGGCAGAGCCACAGGTGTAGGCTTTACCTGCCACGGTTACAGCCTTGCGGTTGCCGTTCAGTGGATAGTGGGTTAACTTGCGAACCACGCAACTGTCGTCCTCGGTCCAGTAGGCAAACGCTTCGTAGGCTTCGCTATCGTATCCCACTGCAATACCCTGCGGAGCGCGTACTTTAGCGGTATTGGCGTCGCCGTCCACACTGCCGCTTTCACCCTTACCGATAGCAGTACCCACTGGATTGTCGGCGTAGCCCACCTGGGCGTAACGAATCTTTTCGTTGAGTCCGGCGATGTAGAGCATGACCTCGCCGCGCGTAGAGCCTGCGGCTTTGGTGGCGGCCAGACCCACCGGATAGTTGAAGGTGGCCTGACTGCCCTTGCCGTCCACGCTGCCGCGCACCCCAACCTGTCCGGCAATGGTGTCCACAGTAGTAAAGGCGACGCCGGGAGTGGGCGTGGGGGTTCCGCTACCCCCACCAGGACAGGCGGTGAGCAGCAGAGCGCTCGAGCAGGTTAAAACTGAAATTCGCTTGAACATGATTTCACCTCGAGAGTTTTCGGGAAAGTTTCTTGGGAAAGTTGTTCAGGAAGGATTTCGGGGAACAAGGGGCGCTCGAGCAATGACCTCAAGCGCCCTCTTACA
>JACMOA010000146.1 GCA_014378225.1 Deinococcales bacterium
CTGTCCGCTCGAGAGCTGCGAAAGCGTGCGGTGCAGGGTTTGTGGGTCGCTTGAGGGTGCAAACTTGATTAACGGAACCTCGAGTACATTGGCCCCCCTGGCCTCGAGCAGTTCTTTTAGTCTCGAGTTGCCTTCCCTGGTGCGCGTAACGGCCACCCTACGCCCAAACAGCGGCAGGGTGTCGAACCAGCGCAAACTTTCGCGGTAACGGGCCACCTCGCCCACCACGGTAATGGCTGGAGCCTCGATGCCTGCCCCCTCTACAGCGTCCACAATCGTTTCGAGGGTGGCCCCAACCGCTTTTTGCCGCGTGGTGGTTCCCCACTGCACCGTAGCTGCCGGAGTTTGGGGGTCCCGTCCCGCCTCGAGCAGTTTGGCCACAATTCTGGGCAGGGTTCGCACGCCCATCAGAAAAACCAGGGTGTCTATTCCGGCGTAAGCGCGGTAATCCAGTTTATCGTCATCCCTGAGCATTTCGTTTCCGGTCAGGACCGCAAAGCTCGAGCCGGAACCCCGGTGGGTGATGGGAATCCCCGCGTAAGCCAGGGCTGCAATGGCCGAAGTTACGCCAGGAACGACTTCAAAGGGAATATTGTGTTCACAGCAGGCTTCGGCTTCCTCGCCGCCGCGCCCAAACACGTAAGGGTCTCCGCCTTTGAGCCGCACCACCCGCTTCCCCCCGCCCTCGAGCGCTTTTTCTACAATCAGAGCGTTGATGTCTTCCTGCGAGATGTACTGGGAAAATCCCTTTTTACCCACAAAAATTTTCTCAGCTTGGGGTGAAAATTTGAGCAAGTCCGCGCTCGAGAGGTAATCATAAAGCACCACCTCGGCCTCACCCAGCCGCATCTTGCCTTTTAAAGTAAGAAGTCCAGGGTCGCCGGGACCCGCACCAATCAGTGAAACGAAAGCACGCATAGAGAATAGGGTACAGAAAAAGGCAGTGGGTAAAGTAGGGGCGGATGACTCGAGGGTGATGAGTCATCCGTTTTGAGTGGTGAGTTCTGAGCTTGACGGTCTGCTGGAGATGGAAATCTCGAGTCCTAGTTAATCAAGCTACTGGATACGTCATTTGGCATACTCAAAAAAGCTTTCCACCAAAAAAGCCCTTCCCACAGGTCTTTTAGCTCACCGCTCACCACTCATAACTCATCGCCAAAATACCAACTCGAGGGCTATCCCCTCTTTACGCTTCAAGTTCTTCTTGACACACCCAACCTCACCCCTTAGAATACAGTGCGCTGCTCGAGCCGGCTTCAAAAATTGAAAGTCTTAAAAGAGGTTCTCGGGGAGTAATGAGATGGTAGGATTAGCTCACTCGGTTAGAGCGCCGGTTTGTGGAACCGGAGGTAATGGGTTCAAATCCCATATTCTACCCCACTAGAAGCAACAGACGGGCCGGGTTCTGCTCGGCCCCAAATTGCGTACAGAGGTTGAGCACTATAAGGCTGGATTGTCCTGAATCACGCGAGGATGGCGGAACTGGTAGACGCGCTAGACTTAGGATCTAGTACCGCAAGGTGTGTGGGTTCAAGTCCCATTTCTCGCACCAACAGGTCAAAGTGGCAGGCCCTAATTAAGTAAGTTAAACAGGCTCGAGCAGGTTTGAGCACCCTCTCACCCAGCTTTCCTCGAGCGGCCCTGTCCAGGGTCGCTCTTTTTGTGGACAGCATCCGTATATCCGTACAATCAGGAGTTTTTATGGCAGAAATCGTTCGTCAGGAAGGCAGCAGTTTGGAATTTCGGGTAGTCGTGCCGCAGCGCGAAGTCAAGGCCGTGTACGACGGTGTAGTCAACTCGCTGATGCAGCAAATGAAGATTCCGGGATTCCGTCCTGGCAAAGCGCCGCGCAGCGTGGTAGTGAAGCGGGCGGGCGAGGAATACGTCAAGGACGAGGTGCGCGAGAAGCTGTTGCAGTCCAGCTATCCCGTTGCGGTGCGTGAACTCAACCTTTCTCTGCTGGACGCTGAAATTCGTCCAGAGACGCTTTCCGAGTCTGCCGATTTCACCTACACTGTGCAGGCTGAAACCTACCCCGACGTGACCCTGCCCAACTGGAAGGAACTCACCCTCGAGGCCCAGTCTCCCGAAATCACTGACGAAGTGGTCGAAAAAACCCTATCTGACCTGCTCGAGCGCAACGCCAGCTTTGAAGTGGTGGAGCGCCCCGCCGAGGCTGGAGACCAGCTCACCCTGCTCGAGCTGGACGAGGACGAGGCGAGTCCCTACCCGGTCTATCTGGACAGCGCCCAGGATTACGTGCGCGAGGCCCTGGTAGGCAAGAGTGCGGGCGAGGAAATCAGCATTGTTACCCCCGAAATGGACCACGGCGACCACCAGCACGAGTCTGAAACCGTGCGGGTACAAGTGGTGGATATCAAGAAAAAGAACCTGCCAGTCCTGGATGACGAGTTCGCCAAGACCCTGAATTTTGACACCGTGGACGCCCTACGCGACGCGGTGAGCCGTGAACTCAAGGCTCGAGCGGCTGTCGAGGGTAACACTAACCGCCGTGACGAGTTTGTGGAGAAGTTGGTGGAAGGGCTTCAGGGCGACCTGCCCGCCAGCCTGATTAAGCGCCGCCGCGACGCCATGTTCGAGGAAATCAAGGGCGACCTCGAGCGTCAAGGTGTGCCGTTTTCCGAGTACGAAACCTTTATGCGCGACCAGAACAAGTACGACGATTTCCTGGCCGACCTCGACAAAAATGCCCTTCAGCGGGTCAAGCGCGATTTAGCGCTCGAGAAGCTGGCAGAAGATATGAAGGTCACACTCACCGGAAAAGAGTTTGACGATTCCCTGAATGCGCTGGCCCGTCAAAGCGGCGTCAGCGTGCAGGAAACCCGTAAGCAACTAGGTGCCAACGGACTCGAGGGCTATCAGGCCAGTGTTGTCCGCGACAAAGCGCTCAACCAAGCTGTGTTGAGCCTGGGCTTTCAATTTGCGGCGGACTCCTCGAGTGAAGAAACTGCGCCTGTGGAAACTCAAGAAGCTGCAGTGGAAGTAGAACCCTCGAGCAAAGTGTCTGAAGCTGAGGCGTCTTTGGAAGCCGTAGACTCCTCGAGCGAAGAAGCTACTGAAGAGTTTGCACCTGTGGAAACTCAAGAGGCTGTAGTGGAAGTAGACTCCTCGAGTGAAGAAGCTGTGGTGGAAGTAGAACCCTCGAGCGAAGAAAACAAGTCCGAGTAAATTTTGCGGAAAGGAGAGAAGGCCACTGCTCGAGGTGTGGCCTTCTCTTTGTGTTTGTGTTGGGGGAAACAAAAGGGAAGCGAAGACGCTTCCCTTTGAATCTACCTGTTGCTTTAGGACGTTTGAGTAAGGTTGCCTATGATAGAAAAAAGCGGCAAAAACATACCGGCCACAATTAGACCCACGATAATACCGAGCACAACAATCATAATGGGTTCGATAGCAGCAGTCAGGCTATCTACCGCTTCGTCTACCTCGCGGTCATAGTA
>JACMOA010000147.1 GCA_014378225.1 Deinococcales bacterium
ATAAACTCCCCCCTAGCCGAACTCTGGCGGCAAGTCTGGGGGCCAGCCGCAATGTGGTGGTGCTGGCCTTCGAGGACCTGATGGCGGAAGGGTATTTGTGTACTGCACCCGGAGCGGCCACAACGGTCAACCCTGGTTTTCGTCCGCTCGAGGGGGGATTTAAAGCGCATCCACTGGAAGCGGGTTTGCGCCGCTGGCTACAAAATCCTACCCCGCCCAGTCCCAGCGACCCGCCCTTAAGACCCGGTCTGCTCGAGTTCAGATTGGGGCAGCCGGACACCTCGGCCCTCCCGCTCGAAGCGTGGCGGCGCGGCTGGCGCGAGGTAACACACGGCCCCATACCCGGAGATTACGGCGACCCACAGGGACATTTTGCGCTCAGAGAAGCCATCGCCCAGTATCTGGGGCGCTCGAGGGGGCTTAAAGTTGACCCAGAGAGCGTGCTCATCGTGTCCGGCTGCGTGCAGGCCCTGGATTTACTGGCTCGAGCCTGTTTGAAGAGGGGAGACCGGGTAGCCCTCGAGAATCCGGGCTACCGCATGGCCCGTGCGGTTTTTGAGGGTCACGGGGCCACGCTTTTACCGATAGAAGTAGACGGGGACGGCCTGTGCGTAACGGGCTTGCCCACCGGAGAAAATGCACCGCTAATGCTGTACTGCACGCCCTCGCATCAATATCCACTGGGTGTGCGGCTCTCGGTCTCGAGGCGGCACGCGCTGCTCGAGTGGGCAGGTCAAAATGAGGTGTTGCTGCTCGAGGACGATTACGACGGAGAATTTCGCTATGACGCTTCACCTTTGCCCGCATTGGCTTCACTGGACCGTGGCGGCAACGTGGTTTATCTGGGAACCTTTTCCAAAACCCTCAGTCCGGCGCTGCGGGTGGGCTATCTGGTGGCCGAACCGGAACTGCTCGAGCGATTGGTTGGCTTCAAACGGCTTTCAGATTTTCATAGCCCCCTGCCGATGCAGCAGTTTCTGGCTGATTTTGTGGGGAGCGGCGAACTCGAGCGCCACATCTGGCGAATGCGCCGCATTTACGCGCACAAAAGAAACCTGCTCGAGCATTCACTTCGTCCCATTTCTACGCTGGCCCAGCTCAGCGGACTCGAGGCGGGACTGCACGTTTTATTGGATTTGGCCCCGAAAATTAGCGCAGTAGAGGTGGAAAAAATGGCCCTCGAGCGCGGGGTGAAGGTGAGCACGCTAGGCAGTTATCAGACAGCAGGAGAGGCTCGGAATGCGCTGCTACTGGGCTATGGAGGTCTAACTGAAGCCGAGATTGTGAGGGGCGCGGGTGTGCTGTGCGAGGTGATTTCGGAATTGGCTCGAGGAAACTTCCAAAGTGTTCAACCATAAACTTCTCAAAGGGTCCCTGCCTCGAGTGCGTCAATATCCAGGGTTTCGGTTTCGGTCTGTCCCTCGAAGCCATAAGCGGCTTTGGGATTGACGCCTACAAAACGAACCTTGACGTGTGGTAAGTACAGCGCTTCGGCGGGCAGGTAAATATTCCAGGCTTTGTTGAAGGGCATGGGTTTAGGCAGTCCCATCGCCTCCTCGAGTTCGTTCTGGTAGGTGGAGCAATAATAGGTGCCAGGAGCCCCGCTCAGGTCATAGGGTTTTCCTTTGAGTTCTTCAGCTTTGGCCCGCATTTTAGGCAGCATTTCTGGTTTGATTCCGGTGTCCAGCACAATCACCGCGTAGCGCGGGTACATGTGAGACAGTGGATACTCACGGGTGATTTCGCCCAGCAGCACGGTATCGGTCAGTGTGGTGTCGCTGTACTTGCGGGTGATATGCGAGCACGGTCCCCACGGAGACTCGTTCCCCTTCCAGCACACAATCATCAGACTCCCGATGGGCGCAGCTTTCATAGCCTGCGGAATGGTCATCAGCTTATCTCGAGGAACTTTTTGTCCGGTCAGCAGGGTTTTGGGGTCAATTTCGCCGCCCGCAGGACCGGGTGTGATGCGAAAGGCTCGCACATTGGCAGTGGGGGCGGGAAGACAGCTCGAGAGGGTGAAAAGCGCCAGTAAAGTGGAAAGTATGGGGATTCGTAAAGTGCGAAACATTCTTGACCCAGTGTAAACTCCGCTCGAGCGAATTGGATAAGCGCTGCGTCAGCTCGAGGTTTGTGAAACAGCAGACAGCAGACTTCAGACGACAAAAAAAGCTACTGCCTCGAGTCTGCCTACTGAGTCATACCAAGTTGCCTTCATTACTTTCCACCCCGGAAAAAGTACCGGGATGAAAATCCATTACAGCAACCCGGTATTCTAGTTTTCTCGCTCCACTCGGCCTTGAAGAGATGGAACTTCTTCAAGGCAACTTGATATCAGAAGACATGACGGTCTTTTTCTATGCAAAATTCCACCACTCCAGAAAAGTACAAACCTTCACGGTCTGGCTCGAGCAGCTTTAAAAAGTCTGACTCGGAAAGGGAAAAGATGAGGGTTTCACCCCGCATCTCGAGCGTGGTGAACTTTCCACGCTCGAGGGTAAAACTCCACGCACCACCCGGAAAATATAACCGCTCGAGGGGGTAAATAGAGCGCTCGAGCCGACTTAAATCTTCTGGAGTAATGCGAACCCTCAAATTTTGCTCAGACCACTGAATTTTCACCCTTTTTCCTCGAGTTCCACGTTGGTGGGAGCCAGTGAGAGCTTGCGCCGAATAGCGATGTAGCGCAAAATCACCACGCTCGAGATGCCTAGAAGTTGCACCAGGGGCAGGGGCAGTCGGTCATGCAACACAAACACCACCAGTGCGCCCAGACTGGCAGCAGTGGCGTAGATGTCGCGGTACAGAATGCTGGGAACTTCCCCTGCCAGCAGGTCTCGAATAATTCCGCCGCCTACTCCTGTGAGTGTACCAATAAAGACTACACCCAGAAAACCGTATCCCAGTTGTAGGGCGCTCAAGGCTCCACTCACTGCAAACACCGCCAGCCCCAGGGTGTCAAAAATCAACATCGGGCGCTCGAGCCAGCGACGGCGTTCCCGGTCCGGCAACTGCGACAGCCTGCTTGAGAGGAAAAAAGCCAGCACGCTCGAGGCAATGGCAATCCAAAGTGTGGTTTCATTGCGAAGAAACCCCGGTGGCGTGACCCCACTGAGCACGTCGCGGATGCTGCCGCCCCCCACGGCGGTCACGCAACCCAACACCATTACCCCAAACAGGTCAAAGCGCTTTTGAATGCCCAGAGTGGCCCCAGAAAGTGCAAAAACTACCACACCCAGGCGGTCCAGTACGAAAAGGGCCTGGTTAACGCTCGAGGGGTCTAGGGTAAAGGGAGGGAGGGGGGACATTTTTGAGAGGGTAAGTTGGGAGATGGGAGAGCAAACAGAGCGCCTCCGGCGAGTCATTGGTTCTTGGTTCTTGGATGGTTTGTTCTCGAGCGCCTTACATCAAAACATCCAAAAACCAAAAACCCGCGAGCAGGCCCGGTAGGTGACGTTCTGCTCAAGACAGCCGGAAGCGCAAAACTCAGAACTCACCACTCAAAACCTCTTCCTCCTTAAGCAGGAACCTACTTCAACAACATAGGCGGAACTTCGCCACCCAGCAGAATCCAGGCGTTGAGCATATCGAAGGGCAGCGCGGCCTCGAGCTTGAGAATCTCGCCGCTGATGGGGTGAGGAATCTCGAGTTTCCAGGCGTGCAGGGCGTGGCGAGATATCAGTTCGCTCGAGCGTCCGTAGGTGTGGTCTCCCAGGATGGGGGCTTTGAAGTGCAGTAAATGCACCCGAATCTGGTGGGTGCGTCCGGTGCGGGGTTCGGCCTGCACCATCGAGTACCAATGTCCGTTACTGTCGCGGGTGCTACCCAGCGGGGTGAATTTGGTTTGGGCGTCCCTTGAGTAAGTTCCGCCAATGGCCATACGCTGACGCTCTACCGGATGCCGCCCGATGGGGGCGTCCAAACTGACTGACTTTCCTTCGGCATTGAGGCGTCCAGAGGTCAGGGCCAGATAGGTTTTAACAGTCTGACGCTCCTTGAAAGCGTCGGCAAGTTTGGCGTGGGCAGCGGGGGTTTTGGCCACCACAATCACGCCGCTGGTGTCGCGGTCCAGCCGATGAACAATTCCGGGTCGGAACGCTTGCGGTTCGCCCTCGAATTCCTCACCCTCAGCGGTATCCTGTCCTTCCGGGCGCTCGAGCATCCTGACTAGAGTCCCGCGCCCTAGCAGCGCATTGACCAGAGTTCCGCTGACCATGCGGCCTGCGGGGTGCGTGACCATGCCCGCAGGCTTGTTGACCGCAATCATGTGCTCGTCTTCAAACAGGATTTCGAGGTCTATGTTTTCCGGCAAAACCTCGGACGGAGGTGCTTCAGGAATCTGGTATTGGACCTGTTCGCCGCCGCGCAGCTTGAAGCCCGATTTGGTCTGGACTACGCCCTCTACTTGAACGGCTCCGGCCTCTATCCAGCCCTGCACCTGCGAACGGGTCGCCGTAACCTGGGCGCTGAGCTGTTGGTCCAGGCGGCCCGCTTCAGCACGAAATTCCTGAATTTCGTGCTGAGTCATGCCTGGGCCTCTGCCCAATATCCACAGCAGCTAGACTTTATCATTAAGAGTTGCTCAATGTTTGGTAAAGAAGACATACCTCTTACGGGTTGCGTGTCGCACCCATCTTTACGAGGTGAACGGTGAGTTTGAAGGATTAAGCAATTCTTTGTCATTTCTTTATCTCCGATTAAAGCGTACACTTGAGCAGTGCCAAACACTAATTTTGATGCCAAGTTAGACTTGGTGCGCGTCCTATCCGAGAGTTCCTCGGTGCGGGTTGAATTGGCTTTTTGGAACGGACGGCAGGTGATTCGTAAGCGGCTTATCTCGAGCGCCCCTTTTATGTGTTCCCGCTTTGTGAGAGAAGGCGAAATTTCTCAGCGGCTCGAGCATCCCAACATTGTGAGCTGTCTGGGAGCCTGGGAAGGCGGCCTACTTTACGAATACCTCGAGGGAACGTCATTAAGGGAGTATATCAACCTGCACGGTACTGTACCCGAATCTGTAGCCCTCGAGATGGTGCGCGGTATTTTGAGTGGGGTGGCTTACGCACACGTCAGGGGCATTTACCATTTGGACCTGAAGCCGGACAATGTGATGCGCCTGCCCTGTGGCCGGGTCAAGGTTATTGATTTTGGGCTGGCTAAAGACATCAGCCTCAAAGAAATCACCCGCGAGGGAGACCGCCTGGGAACTCCTCACTATATGGCCCCAGAGCAGTTTCAGGGCGAAAGATGTGAGCCGCGCAGCGATTTGTTCAGTGTGGCTGCTATCCTGTTCGAGCTGGTGATGGGCAAGCCTCCTTTTTCCAACCCCTTTGCCTGGATGTACGGCAAAGCATTGCTCGGCCCTATCAATGCACATCCGGCCCTCGAGCACTTTATTCGTTGGGGCCTGATGCAGGACCCCTCCCTTCGGCCTGACACCGCGCTCGAGTATCTGATAGCGCTCGAGCGGACCATGGAAATGCTGGGCCTGGACGGGGTGGACCACACCTATAAACTCCGGCCTGCATCCTCTCAAGACACTGCTGGATTTGCTTAGGTGCTCGAGTGTTTCAGTTTCGAGTTCATTTATCTTCGCCATACATTCGGCTCGAGCGCTCTTTGAGGCGTTCCTCCACCCGGTCAGGATGCGCGATAAAAGCACGGCTCGCCATGCTCAGAAATAGCCCGGTTTCTATCACGCCCAGCGTTCCTTTGAGGGAACGCTCGAGCGCGTAAACATCGTTGTTCCGCAGCGTCAGATGAACAATGTAGTTTCCGTTGTCGGTGATGTACGGATTTTCGCCTTCCAAACGCAACTCGAGTGCGCCAAACTGTCTCAGGCGCTCGAGGGTCCGTTCAAAGGCAAAGGGTACGATTTCGATGGGCAGTGGAACCCTTTCGCCCAGCCTCGAGACCACTTTGCTGGCGTCCACAATGATGACCAGTTGAGTGGCCTGAACTTCTACCATTTTTTCGCGCAGCAAAGCCCCCCCCAGCCCTTTAATCAGGTTGAGTTGAGGGTCTATTTCGTCTGCGCCATCAATGGCGATGTCCAGTGGCCTCGAGTCCAGTGGCTCTACCTTGAGACCCTGCTCGAGCGCCAAATGCTCACTGGACACACTGGTGGCTACCCCGGTGATGCCTTTTAACTCGCCTTCTCGCACCCGCCGCCCCAGCTCGAGGATGGCGTGTCGGGAGGTGCTCCCGGAGCCGAGTCCGACCCGCATTCCACTTTGAATCAAGGCCACCGCTTGCACGGCAGCTTTTTGTTTGAGCGCTTCTGAATCCATAAGACTCTATTTTAGCGCCTCTGTGTCAGGAATGTGCGGCGTGGTGAGTTAAAGAGATTACGGGGCTAAAGCCCTTCTGCAAACGTCAAACGCGAGCAGGCGGTCTGGCCCGCCAGGTGCCGTTTAGACCAAGATGTCCGAAAGGTGCTGTTCTGCTCAAGACGCGGAACGCCAAAAGCAAGTCGGCGTTTAGCGTTCCGCGTTTGCAAGAGATTCCTAAGCCTTTGACAATGCCTGATGCTCCCGAATCACCTTCGTCACCATATCCGCGTGTCCATCCACCTTGACCGCGTACCACGCCTTGACCAGCACACCCTGCGGGTCAATCACAAAGCTCGAGCGTTTAACCCCTTCAGTCACCTTGCCGTACATATTTTTGCTGCCCCAGGACCCAATCGAGCGCATAAATTGGTGTCCAGGGTCAGTCAAGAGGGGAAAGTTCAGGCTGTATTTTTCACTGAAATTCCCGTGCGAAGCCGCGTCATCGGCGCTGACGCCCAGAATGACCGCACCTAAGGTCCTCAGCTCGAGCGCGTCTCTAAAATCACAAGCTTCTTTGGTGCAGCCGGGAGTGTCGTCTTTGGGATAGACATAGAGCACCACGTACTTGCCCTGGTTCTCCTCGAGCGTATGAACTTTCCCCTCCGCGTCCGATAAGGAAAAAGCAGGAAAGGGCTGTCCGACCTCGAGCTTGATGTCAGGTTGGCTTTCGGTCTGGGTTTCAGGTTGAGTCATGGAGGTAGCGTACAAGTTTTATGTGAAAGAATAATCACCCTCGAGTATTCTAGGGAAACGCCTCCGGCTGTCTTGACGTGAGCGGCACCTGGCGGGCCAGGTCGCGGGTCATCAGTCGTTAAGTGCCGCTCAAGTCAAGATAGCCGGAGGCGCAACGCTGGCCAATGTCAAACCCTCCTCAAAACCGCTACAGTTATCCCATGTACTCCGCCTCGAGCAACCGTTACGACACCATGACCTACCGCCGTGCTGGACGCAGTGGTTTAATTCTTCCGGCTATTTCGCTGGGCCTGTGGCACAACTTTGGCGGCATTGATTCGCTCGAGAATGGCAGGGCTATGCTGCGCCGCGCTTTTGACCTGGGCATTCATCACTTTGATTTGGCCAACAATTACGGACCTCCTCCGGGCAGTGCCGAAGACGCTTTTGGGCAGATTTACCAGCAGGATTTCAAACCCTACCGCGATGAACTCATCCTCTCGAGCAAAGCGGGATACCGCATGTGGCCCGGTCCTTTTGGCGAGTGGGGCAGCCGCAAAGCCCTGGTCTCGAGCTGTGACCAGAGCCTGAAACGCATGGGGGTGGACTATGTGGACATCTTTTACAGCCACCGTCCAGACCCCAATACCCCGCTCGAGGAAACGATGGGGGCATTGGATTTCATCGTGCGAAGTGGACGCGCTCTTTACGCCGGAATCTCCAGTTATTCACCGGAGCAAACCCGAGAAGCAGCCCGTATTTTGCAGGAACTGGGAACGCCCTGCACCCTCCATCAGCCGCGTTATTCCATGTTGGACCGCCGCCCGGAGGCAGGTCTGACCGACGCGCTGCGAGAGACTGGGATGGGCAGCATCGTGTTTTCCCCGCTCGAGCAGGGAGTTCTTTCCGACAAATATTTGAAGGGCATTCCCGAAGACTCGAGGGCGGCGGGTTCGGTGGGTTTCTTGCGCCCCGACAGCATCACTGAGGAAAAGCTGAAGGTGGTGGGAGCGCTCAATACTATTGCCCTCGAGCGTGGACAAACCCTGGCTCAGATGGCACTGGTATGGGTTTTGAGACTGCCCGAAATCACCTCTGCACTCATTGGCTCGAGCCGGGTGAGCCAGATTGAAAACGCAGTCCAGGCCCTCGAGAAACCCAATTTTACGGCTGAAGAACTGGATAGGATTGAAAAAGTGCTCGAGCAGGCTTTCTTCCAGCCGACTTGAGGGGGAAAGGACCTTTAAGCGTTTGCCGTTTCTCTAACCGAACTCTCGCTCGAGTGGAAGATTCCAAGGTTATTTCGTCCCAGACGTTACTCTCCGCACTCCACACTCAGTTTTCTACGAATCCTCAAACTGTGCCTTGCTGCGCTCTTCGCCGCTCGAGCGGCGTTTAGGCTTATGTTTATGGAATACAGAAATTTAGGAAATAGTGGCCTGAAGGTCTCAGAAATCAGCCTGGGTGGATGGGTCACGTTTGGCAACAGCGTGCAGGACCCGCAGATGGTGCGCGACATCGTGACCAAAGCGTATGACCTGGGCATCAACTTCTTTGACCAGGCCGATGTTTACGCCAAAGGTAAAAGCGAGGAGATGATGGGCGCGGTGCTGCGCGAATTTCCGCGTCATTCACTCGTCATCTCGAGTAAGGTATTTAATCCGATTGTTGAGGGACCCAACGGGCGTGGCCTGAGCCGCAAGCACATGCTCGAGGCCATTGAGGGCAGTCTGAAGCGCCTGGGAACCGATTATCTGGACATCTACTTTGCCCACCGCTACGACTTAGAGACCCCGCTCGAGGAAACGGTGATGGCTTTTGACCATCTGGTTAGAGCCGGGAAAATCCTGTACTGGGGAACGAGTGAATGGACCCCGGCCCAGATTGCCGAAGCCGCCACCTTTGCCAAAAATAACGGTTTGTACCCGCCCATCACCGAACAGCCCCAATACAACATGTTTTACAGCTCGAGGGTGGAGGACACCGTGCTACCCGTCACCGAGCGGCATGGTTTGGGACTGGTGGTGTGGAGTCCTCTGGCGATGGGCGCACTGACCGGAAAGTACGATGACGGCCTACCCGCCGGAAGCCGTTTTGGGGATGGGTTCCAATTTGGTGGGGAGTACGTTTCAGAGGAAAATTTGGCTCGAGTGCGAAACCTCAAATCCATTGCCGAAGATTTGGGCATTACCCGCACTCAGCTTGCGTTGGCCTGGGTTTTGCGTCAAAAAGGAGTCTCGAGCGCCATTGTGGGGGCTACCAAAGTAGCACAGCTCGAGGAGAGCGCTGGAGCTAGCGGCATCAAACTCAGCGATGAAGTGCTCGAGAAAATTAAGGGTGTGCTCGAGGGTTGAGGGTTCGGGATGCGCGACCCCCCTTCGCGCGCACCTCTACCGCCCCTTCACCACATCCCGCCCCCGCGCTAAGTCTCGAGTGCTGCGCCGTCCAAAAGCGTGCGCTAAATCCCTTTCCGAGAGACGTAAAACCGTGGGTCGTCCGTGCGGACAGCTCCACGGTTGGCGGGTCAGGCGCAACTCCTCGAGCACCTGAACCCCATTCTCGA
>JACMOA010000148.1 GCA_014378225.1 Deinococcales bacterium
ATGACCTGCATCAAGCGCAAGGTTTCTGGAGGATTTCGCTCAGACGCAGGGGGAGAAACCTTCTGCCGCATTCGCAGCTACATCTCTACCCTCAAAAAGCAGGGTCTGAATGTTTGGCACGGTTTGGTCAGTATTTTTAGCGGCAACATCCTGATGCCTGACTTCTCGCGCTGAGTAGTTACTCGAGGTTAACTTGCGTAGCTTGTTGCTGTAGGCCAAACACAATGCAGCACAGCACGATTAAGCCAAAAGTGACTCAGGGAATGCGCTGCTCTGAAGAGTCAACACCGATGGGGATGAGCATAGGATTAAAGTATCATGCCCTGATGTCAAGGTTTGAACCCGTGTGTGGTGCAGAAGGGACTAAAATAGCCTTGCGTGCCAGACTTTGGCCCTCGAGCAGTTTCCAAAATAGAGCGGAGCGGTTCTCAAAATGGACTCAATCTCGAGATGAACCTGTTCTCGAGAATAGACAAGTGACTAAGTTTCCTCTATACTTACAAGAGGTGTTTACGTTGATAACAGAATTGATGAGTGTAGGAACCGAGCTGTTACTTGGAGAAATCACCGATACTAACGCGGCTTTTCTGGCTAACGACTTGAAAGGGCGCGGGGTTACGCTGCACTTTAAAACCACGGTGGGCGACAACCTCACTCGAGTGGTTTCCACCCTGAAACGGGCGCTCGAGCGTTCCGATTTGGTCATTCTGGGCGGCGGCCTCGGCCCCACCGACGACGACCTCACCCGTGAAGCGATTGCCGAGGTTCTGGGTGAAATACCCCTTATTGATGAAGTTTACCTCGAGCAATTGCGGGGCTTTTTCCTCTCGAGGGGCCGTACTTTTCCAGAGCAAAATGTGAAGCAAGCCTGGATTTTGCCCAGTGGTGAAGCCCTGCCGAACCCAGTGGGGACGGCTCCGGGCTGGCTGGTGCGCCCGCAGGCTGACCCCTACGCTGGAAAAATCATCATCGCCCTGCCGGGACCACCTCGAGAGATGAAACCCATGTGGCTCGAGCAGGCGATTCCGCGTCTGAATCTTCCCCAAAGTGGTTTTTATCACCGCACCTTCCGCACTTTTGGCATTGGCGAAAGCCATATCGCCGAAAAACTGGGCGAGCTAACCCAGATGTCCAATCCCAGTGTGGCCACCTACGCACGGCGCGACGGCGTGCATGTGCGGGTGGCGGCACTCTCAGACACGCTCGAGGAGGCAAAAGTTCTGGCGGGGCCTGTGGAAAAGACGGTTCAGATGGCGCTCGAGGGTTATGTTTACGGCGCAGACGACCAGACCTTGCCCAAGATTTTAGGAAGGTTGTTAGGTCAAGCGGGTCAAACCCTCAGTGTGCTCGAAAGCATGACCGGTGGACTAGTGCTGGATGAACTCAGCAATGAAAGCGGCTCGAGCGCGTGGTTACAGGGTGGTGCGGTGGCCTACACGCAGGAAGCAAAAGCCAGGTTTGGGGTGGGGCTAGAGGACGAATCTTCGTGGGTCAGTGCGGAAGCCGCGCTCGAGATGGCCCTCAAAGCTAAGGCGTTCTTCGGCTCCGACTGGGCCATTTCCACCACCGGGGTGGCAGGTCCAGAAACGCTCGAGGGCAAACCCATCGGCACGCTTTTTGTGGGCATTGCGGGGCCAAACGGCGCTAAAGCATTTGAGACAGTGGGAGCCGGAGACCGCCGCACCCTGAAAGAGCGCTCGAGCATAAGTGCGCTGGGCTTGTTTTGGCGAGTACTTCTGAATCCTGGTGTGCTCGAGGCCCCATTCGAGGGTCAGGCATGAGACTCTTTTACGCGCTCCCGCTGCCGCTCGAGGTGCAAAACGCGCTCGAGGTGGCCCAGAAAAAACTGCGTGGCAACTGGCGAGCGGTGCGCCCGGACCACCTGCACATCACTTTCGCTTTTCTACCCAAAGCTCCAGAGGGTGCGCTGCAAACCCTGGTCAAACTGGGCCACAAAGTGGGTCGTAATTTTGCCCCCTTCAAAGTTCGACTGCGCGGAACGGGTTATTTCCCCGGTGCGGGCAGCCCTCGAGTGTGGTTCGTCAAAGCCGAAGCCCTGTTATCCGGTGGTGAGGAGGGCGACGAAATGGGCCTTATCTCGAGCGAACTCAGAAGCGGATTGACCCTACCGTTTGAGGACAAACCCTTCAAGGCCCACATCACCCTGGCCCGCAAAAAAGGCCCTGCCCCCCGTCTCGAGCCGATGATTTTTCCACTCGAGTGGGAAGCGGAGGAGTTTGTGCTGATAGAGTCTCAACTCCATAAAAGTGGCCCGGAATATAGGACCGTCAAAAAGTTCAGTTTAACCGGACCCAAACGCCCCCCCAAACCGCTCAAGCCAGAAAGATTGCCCGAAGCTGAAGCGAGTAGAGTTTCTCCGCTCGAGCCAGAAGAATTGGAAGTGCCGAGTTTGCTCGAGCCGTCTCAAACAAACCCACGACCCAACGACCTCTGACCGAAAATCGGCGGACAGGCCTGGTAGGCGGGATGGCCCGATAGGCGAGCAGGCGGTCTGGCCCGTGAGGTGCCGCTTAGACCAAGACGCCCGGTAGGTGCCGTTTTGCTCAAGACGTGCTGCTTTGTCCAAGACGTGCTGCCTTTGGGCCAAGACGCGAGCAGGCCCGGTAGGTGCCGTCCAGCTCAAGACAGTGCCGTTTTGCCCAAGACAGTAACAGCGTAAGGCAAGGGTTAGGTTATGCTGGAGGGGGTTAGATGGGGTAGCATCGCAAATCTACCGTATTTCCACTAGCCCATTTTGTCTACATCAAACTGTCGGGTACTAGGATGACAGAGGTCAAATAAAGCATTTTGTGGAAGTGTAGAACCATCGGCGATATACTTCCACAAACTGATTTAGTCCATTTAACCCAACACGCTAAGCCAATCGTCACATGCCCTCGAGCGCCCAACCCCCTAAACTACGGCGGTGAAGTCTTCCGCCCCCATTCAAACTACCCTGCTCAGCCTCGAGCACGCTTTTTACACTCGAGGGAAACTGCACTTTACGGACCTGAACCTTAGCCTTTGCCGGGGGGAAAAAGTGGCGCTGCTGGGGCGAAACGGGGCCGGAAAAACGACTCTGCTCGAGCTGCTGGGTGGACATCTGGCGCTCGAGGACGGGTTGCGCTGGCAGGCTGATGGGCTGAAGACGGCTTACCTGACCCAGCATCCCAATTTCCCAGACGGGGAGACGGTGCGGGAATTGCTCGAGCGCTCCCGTCCGCTGCAAGCGCTCGAGGCTCAATTGCGCGCCCTCGAGCACGAGCTGGACGCTCGGCCAGAGCTGCTAAGTGTCTGGGACGCACTGCACACCCAGTTTGAAAACGGGGGCGGTTACACCTGGAGCGCACGAATGGCCAAAGCGCTAGGGGTGCTCGAGCTGGCCGGGTTCGAGAGTCGTGAGGCAGTTTCGCTGTCTGGCGGAGAGCGCACCCGGCTGGCCTTGGTGCTGACCCTGCTGTGTGAACCCGACCTGATGTTTCTGGACGAACCCACCAACCATCTGGACATCACCATGCGGCTGTGGCTCGAGGACCATCTCAAAAACACCTCGAGCGCGATTCTCTTCACTTCGCATGACCGGGCGCTTCACGACGCGGTGGCGCAGAAATCCTGGTGGGTGCAGGTCGGGCCTGCGGAGGTAAACCGGGTGCTCGAGTATGGGGGTGGCTACAGCAAAACAGTGATGCAGCGCACCCTCGAGCGGCGCACCCTCGAGAAACGGGGCCGGGTGACGGGGTTTGAAGAAAATCGGCTCGAGCGTTCCCAGATTCGGCAGTCCAAGTGGGGACGGCGCTCCAGCGCCCTGCAATCCCGTCTCGAGCGCCTGAATACCGTGGAGGCTCCACTGTTGGAGCGCAAACTGCGGATGAGTTTGCTGGGGGGAAACGCTCGAGCCAAGTTGGTGATGTGGGGTGAGCATCTGAGTTTTGGTTATGGGCGGATTGCAGAAGGCGAGCGGGATGGCCTGATATATCCCAAGACAAGGCAGACGGCAGACGGCAGCAGTGTTTCTGAGGAATCAACCTTTGACGATATGCACCTCCGTCAGAATCTGGAAAACGTAGTTCTCGAGCCAATTCTTCAGGATGTCGCTTTCAGAGTGCGTCTGGGTGACAGAATCGCGCTCATCGGTCCCAACGGGGCTGGAAAAACTACCCTGCTCAAACTGATACGCGGCGAGCTGCACTCTAGCGACCCCAGAGCAAAGTTGCTGTTTGAAGGCGGCGCAAAGCTGGCTTACCTGGACCAGCACTATCACGGCCTGCATCCTAAGAAGTCCCTGCTCGAGTTTTTCGAAGACCGCTTCTCGAGCGCTCGAGCGGTGCAGATGTTGGGGCGCTACGGTTTTGGCGCGGATTACTGGGACCGCCTTCCCGACCAGCTTAGTGGCGGGGAACGAGCTAGAGCGGGTCTGGCGCTTATCTCTGGGCTTCGAGCAGACGTGTTGCTGCTGGACGAACCCACCAACCATCTGGATGTGGAAACGCTCGAATCCCTCGAGGACGCACTTTTAGCCTATCCCGGCGCGGTGGTGGTGGTCACACACGACCGCCGCTTTGCCGACAAGGTGGCTAACCGGGTGTGGAGCCTCGAGAATGCTCAATTGATGGAGCGCTCGAGCCTGAAGGACAAGAAAATTCTGGACCCCGCTCGAGCGCTCGAGGATGACCCACCCCTGGTCATCCCACCAGAACCCACACCCAGAGAACGCATGAAACTGCTCGAGGACCGCTTGCTCGAGCTTGCTCACACTCTGAACGAGCGCCACTTCAAAACGCCTTTGAGCGGACGGGAAGAAGGGCGGCTGCGCTCGGAAAGTCACCATACGCGGCTACGTCTGCTCGAGCAGTATTCCGAGGTGTACGGCGCGGAGGTGATAGATGCGGAAGTGCGGCAAAAACCGCTGTGGATACGCGCCACCAGGGGGGACGCGGGAGCCTTGATTTACGCGAAGGGTGCGTCGGATTGCCCATTCTTACGCTGGGACGGCATTGAGCTACATTGGGAAGGCTCGGGTGGTTTGCCGTGGTTTCGCCGGACCTTGCTGCTGGGCGCACTGCAAATCCTGCTCGAGCGCTGGGATTGTGCAGCGGTGTGGTGTCGGGGGGTCAAACTCTCTCGAGCGGGGTATGAAAAGCTGATTTTCAAGCGTCAAAACTCGAGCTTTGCGCCACCAGCAAATGATTAGTAAGGATTCCGAAAATATCGGCAATGGACGATATTTCCAGAATCCTTATGAGGGGTAGGCTTGGGAAGTGGTTGCCAATAGCCTCGAGCATTTCAGTGCCTTACCCAACCCACGTCTTGCCGTTCTTGCTAAGACAGCGTAAACAGGCGTTATCGGGCGGTGGGTCTGAATTCTGACCTCAACTCGCAAACTTGAGTTACACCCAAAGCATATTTAGGACAGAAACGTCCCAAAACGACTCTCGAGCACCCCTTTCAACTCGAGAGAAGCATTCGGGTGGGCGTAAAGCCGCTCTGCATCAATTTTATCTTGTACCCGCTCGAGCAACCTCGAGAAGTGCTCTGAAGTTAAGTTGAGTTCGTCAAAGAGTTTCTGGTGAGTCTGAGAAAGCCTTCTGGAACCGTCCTCGAGCGCGGACACCGCCAGTTCTGCTTCCCAGGGATTGCCTCGGTGAGTCATGGGGAAATTGTACGGACTTTTTTTGGTGAGCGTGCGAGGGTGGTGAGTAAGGGTGTAGGTGTGCAGGGGAGCGGCCCAGCCCATGAGGCGAGCAGGCGGTCTGGCCCGTGAGGTGCCGCTTAGACCAAGACGCCCGTGAGGTGCCGTTTTGCTCAAGACGTGCTGAAGTTGGGCCAAGACAGAAAGCTCGGGTGAAAAGCTTCCACTCGAGCACACCCATTGCTCATTGCTCATTGCTCTCACCCCTCTAGCCAAATGACCGCTCACTTTACCTTTCTTCCCTTCCCCCTCGAGTAAACTCAGCCCATGAGTGCTCTTCCCCCCAAGCTCGAGAATGTGATTAACGCTTTTGCACACGCGCCCAAGTCTTTGCGGCTTCAGGCTCTGCTCGAGTACAGCAAAAAGGTTCCGGCCCTACCCCCGCGTTTCAGTGAACACCGTGACCAGCTCGAGCAGGTTCACGAGTGCCAGAGTCCGTTTTTTCTGGCTACTGAGGTGGAAAACAACAAGGTTCACCTGTTTTTCGAGGCCCCCCCCGAAGCGCCCACCGTGCGCGGCTTTGCCGGAATTCTACTCGAGGGACTCGAGGACGCCACCCCCGAGGAAGTTCTAAACGTTCCAGACGACTTTTACCGTGAAATGGGCCTTTCCGAACTCATCACACCAATGCGTCTGCGCGGTATGAACGCCATTTTGAACCGCCTGAAAAACCAGCTCCGCACGGCGGGGTATAGCGCGGCTTGAACCCCTCAAGGACTTGAAAAGACGCCGCAGAGTGTGCGGCGTCTTTTTTTGAACTGAAGGCGTTTCAGGCTCGAGCGTTCAACTCACCAGTCCTAATTTGCGGGCCAAAACATCGTTCAGAATGTACTCGTCTGCGTTCACTTTGAGTAAAGTGCAGCCGCGCTCGAGGTAAAACCCCTTAATCAGTTCCCAGGC
>JACMOA010000149.1 GCA_014378225.1 Deinococcales bacterium
CAGGCCGCTCAGGACGACATGCTCAGCGACAACGACAGCCGCCTCAGTGCGCTCGAGGAGGGTTTGAGTGACCTGAATGCCCGACTCAGTGCGCTCGAGGAAGTTCCTGCTGGAATGGACGGGGTGGACGGGGTGGACGGGGTGGACGGCGTAGCCGGGGCCACAGGTCCTGCGGGTCCTGCTGGAGCCAATGGGGCAGTTGGAGCCACAGGTCCTGTCGGGCCTGCGGGCGAGCAAGGCGAAATAGGCGAAATGGGGGAAATAGGGGAGCAAGGCGACCAGGGAGAAATGGGGGACAAGGGGGACAAAGGGGACAAGGGCGACACAGGCGCACAGGGCATTCAGGGACTCCAAGGCGTAGCGGGCAAAGACTTTACCCCCGCAGCAGAGCCTTACCGCGCTCCCTTCTTTGTGGGCATCAGCGGTTACGGTGTGGGCAGCCCTTCCACCGGAATCTCGGCTCGAGTCACCATCGGCAACGACGCCCTGCTGGGTAACTTCGGGGTACGTCTGACCGGAGACTTTGGCGTGAGTGGCATCACCTCTGGAACCAGCGTGGTAGGCGGCGTTAGCTACCGCGCCACTCTGGGCATGATTGACGGTTACGGCGCGGTGGGCTTGGGTCAGAACCTGACCACCAGCTCTCCGTTTGGGGACCTCATCGTGGGGGTCAACATCCGCCTTAACGACTTCCTGGGCGTGTTTGCCGAGGGCCGTCAGAACTTCTTCTTCAACAGTGGCCTCAGCGTCAGCTCGGTAGCTTTCGGCGTGCAGATTCGTTTCTAAACCCAAATCAAAAGAGAAGCGCTCGAGCACAGGCTCGAGCGCTTTTTTACATCTCCCAATTTAGAGCTTGACCCAATCCAGTTCGCCTTGCTGCAAAACCCTTCCAGCCTCGAGCCGAATCAAGTGGGTAGCACTTTCAGGGACATCCTCGAGCCGATGGGCAATCAGCACAAAACGGGTGCGCTCGAGCGACGAAATCAAAGTGGTCAGTTTGATTTTCGTCGCTCGGTCCAGATAATCGAAGGGTTCGTCCAGGATAAGTAAATCGGGATTGTTGACCATCGCTCGAGCCAGCAAACAGCGTTTGAGTTCTCCTGCGGACATCTGGTTTGCGGGGCGACTGTGCAAATGTAAAACCTCAAAATAGTCCATCCACTCGAGCACTTTTTCTTCTTGCTGTGGCTCGAGCACGGGAGCATACCCAATCCAGGCTTCAAAGCCCGAGGCCACCAGGGTTTTTCCTGTAGCGCTCAGGCCCGCCGCGCTGACCCGGTGTAGCACATTTCCCTCACTCGAGACCAGCGGAATGCGCTGCCACAACTTCCAACTGCTGCCGCCTTCCCGGCCAAAGTGCCGCACCCGTCCACCTTGAAGCGGGTAGAGTTCGCGCCGAATTACTTTGGCCAGCGTGCTTTTCCCCGCCCCGTTATGTCCCAACAAAACCCAGTTCTGATGTGGCTCAAGGGTCCAGGAAACCTCCTCGAGCACGGTCTTCTCACCCCGTTTTACCGTGACG
>JACMOA010000150.1 GCA_014378225.1 Deinococcales bacterium
ACCTTCTCTAGCCTCGAGCGGCTAAACCGGGTTTGAGTACTCTCCTGTCTTCAGGGGAGTAGCTCCTTGAGGAGCCGGAGGGTTCAAGGCTAAGGCTCGAGCGTCCACAGTTCAATTGGAACGGACTCGAGAACCGCTCGAGTCTTCAGTTCCCGACTGTAGAACTTCGAGCGGTCTTTCCATGTCAAACACAGCTCAAAGCTCATGGCTCATCGCTATCTTCAATTCACTCGAGCTTAAGACAAACTGGGTATAGTAACGGGCGTGAAAAAACAGACCGCACTTCTTCCCTTTCTAGTCCTGGGTACGCTCATCGGCTCGAGCGTGGCTCAGCAGAGCGCCACCCCACCTGCACCCTCGAGCAAAGCTGCACCCTCGAGCGTGGTTAAACCTGCTGCTTTGCCCGCCGGGTTTCGTGAACTGCCTTTCCTGGTCGCTTCTCCAGTTCGCACCTTCAAGACGGCTCCCAAGATGCAGTTGGACAAAAAGCTGGATTACGCGGTAGCAATGGACACCAGCAAGGGCCGCATCGTGCTGGACCTTTACGAGTCCGACACCCCCACCACCGTCAACAGCTTTGTGTGGCTGGTTCGCAACCGCTATTACGAGGGCATCAGCTTCCACCGGGTCATAGACAAGTTTGTGGTGCAGGGCGGAGATTCTAACACCTTAAAGCCAGACAAAGCCACCTGGGGCGGCGGTGGACCGGGTTACGAATTCGGCCTCGAACTACGTAAAAAGCTGAACTTTGACACCAAAGGCATTCTGGGCATGGCCCGCAGTGGGTCGCCGGACAGCAACGGCAGCCAGTTTTACATCACCCTGGACCCGGTCTCGAGCCTGAACAATAACTACACCGTGTTCGGTAAAGTAATTCAGGGTCTGGATGTACTCGATAAAATCACCAAGTTCGATTCTTCCAAACCGGAAGATGCAGCTAAAACACCGGATAAGATGACAAAGGTGACTATTATTGTGAAGAATAAGTAGTTTTGGTTATTGTCTTGGACAAAGCGGTACTGTCTTGGCCCAACTATAGCACCGCGCGATTCATCGCGCCTTCACGGGCTGGGCCACCTATCGGGCCTGTCCGCTAGTTCTCGGTTATCAGTTATCAGTAACCGAAAACTGTTGACTGATAACCTTTTATAGTGTCAATAATAAAACTAACCCCTGACACTCAATAACCCGTCCCATTCAACCCTAGAGGAAACCCCATGACTGATTACCACATTCCCACTGGCTACACCCTGACCCCTTTCTATCAAGACGAGCGCAAAACTAGCTTCTCGAGCGTTTTAGACGGCATCGAGCCGGGAAAAACTTACCGCGCCGTGTTCGAGACTTCCGAAGGCCGACTGGTTATTGAGCTGTACGCCGCTCAGACCCCCAAGACGGTGGGCAGCTTTGTGGGCCTGATTCGCAACCACTACTACGACGGCATCATCTTTCACCGGGTGCTCGAGGGCTTCATGGCCCAGACTGGAGACCCCACCGGAACCGGTAGCGGCGGCCCCGGTTACAAGTTTGGCGATGAGATTGTTTCAGAACTGCGCCACCGTGGAAAAGGCGTGCTGAGCATGGCCAACGCCGGACCTGGACCCGGCGGAACGGGAACCAACGGCAGCCAGATTTTCATAACTTTTAGTGATACCCCGCACCTGGACGGCAAGCACACGGTGTTTGACAAAGTGGTAGAAGGACTCGAGACCCTGGATAAAATCAAGCGCAACGACCCCAGCCGCCCTCTCCCCTACCCCAGCATTATTGAACGCGCTTACGTCCTCGAGAAGTAAAGCTCGAGGGTTCAAAAGCTCTCCTTCTGGTCGAGGAGAGTTTTTTGCTGTCTCGAGCCACCCCTATCTCGAGGCACGCTGCGAAGCCGTACCCGCTATGGGGAAGCCGTACCCGCTATGATGCAGCACTCATGAACGCCTGGATTTTATTGGGGGGCAGATTGACCGCGAATCAGGCCCTCGAGCGCACCAAAGAACGTTATCCAGCGGGTTTTGTGGTTGCTGCGGATGGGGGAATTAAACACGCAACACTCTTGGGAGTGCGGCCAGATTTATGGGTTGGGGATTTCGACTCCTCGAGCGCCACGGATTTTCCGGGCTTAAAGATGGAGATTCACCCTCGAGAGAAAGACCAACTGGACGCAGAATTAGCGATTGAACGGGCAATTGAGCGCGGGGCGAAGACCCTAATTCTGTGGGGCGCTCTGGGCGGACGTTTTGACCACACTTTGGCGCTGGCTTTAATTGCGCTCAAACTCTCGAGACAGGGACTCGAGGTGGTGCTGCACAGCGGGGACGAGTCAGCTCTACCCGTGCTTTCTGGGCAGGATTACCCGCTCGAGACTTTTCCAGGCGAAACCTTGAGCGTGTTGGCCCTCGAGCAGATGGAAGGTTTGACTCTGGGCGGGGTGCGCTGGCCTCTGAACGGGGCCACGCTCGAGGTGGGGTCTGGCTGGGGCATGTCCAACGTGGCGCTGGGAAGGCAGGTGAATTTGAGTTTTGCTGGAGGCGTGGGGTTGATGGTAGTTCAGCACGGGGCGGTTTAGACCGAGCGTAGCCTTTTATGAAAGGACTCGAGCGAAGATTTACACGGGGTAGGGCGCAAGTCCCTGCTACTTTGCTCCTATGAATAACCTGCTCTGGCCAAGTGTTGCGGTCATCGTCTTCATCGCTCTTATATTTCTGTCACGCTCGAGCCGTAAAAATACGCCTCAAGAATCGGGAAAGGCGTCCCAGGATAAGAGTTTCCCCCGAAGCTTTGACCTCAAGCGCAAGCAATCCATTTTCACCCGCTCTGAGAAAGTTTTTTACGGACTGCTGCTCGAGGCGCTCGAGAACAGTGAAATCACCGTATTCGCACAGATGCGCTTGATGGACCTTTTCCTGTCTCCCAGTGGCAAGGATGCCCAGTGGATGCGGAACAAACTGATGAGCAAGCATGTGGATTTCGTTCTCGTCGGATGGCCGGATGGCACACCACTTGTGGTGGTGGAACTCGATGGAGCGTCCCATAACAGCAAGGTGCAACAGTCACGAGATGCAGATAAAGATGCGGCTCTTGCCTCGGCCAACATCCCCGTGCTACGGATAAGTGCAGACGAAATTATGTCGG
>JACMOA010000151.1 GCA_014378225.1 Deinococcales bacterium
GCTCTAGTGGCGTGTATGCGGAAGTTGTTAGTGATTCTCAATGCCATCGTGCGGGACCGAAAGCCCTGGGTGGATGTAACCAAATTGGAGGTGGGGGCTTGACTTTTAACACGGCTGCTATCGGGCCTGCTCGCCTCGAAAAAATCTTGAAACATACAAGATTTTTCGGATTCCGTATCATTCAGCGTCCGCCAAATAGAATTCCGGACAGATTTATTTTCTCTAACCCTCGAGCCAGCAAAAGTGGCCCCACTATCGCCAGCGCCATGTAAGCTACTAGAGTCAGCACAAAAGAAAAGGAGTTTCCCGGAAAACCCCATTGACCAAAGAAAAAGAGTAGTGCAGGGTGAATCAGGTAGATTTGCAGGCTATAGCGACCCATATATTCAAAGGTGTTGGAAAACCACAGGGCCACAGGGCCAGTTCCCAGCCGTCCCCGCACAAAGCTGTGCGACACGCCCAGTAACACCAGGGCCATTGCGGTGGTGTACAGCCAGTTGGCCCCGTTGTATAGCAAGTTATTCACCGATTCACCGGCCAGCAGCGCGTAAGCCTGATTCACGTAGGCATAGCCAAACAGTGCAGCGGCAGCCAGAATCAACGGATAATAGCGTTGCCAGAACTGATAAAATCGTGCATAGCGTGCGCCAAAGTACATTCCTAGTAGGATGGATGGCAGATACCACCACACCATAGTGGCCGGGAACTGAAAGTTGAGCTGAAAATCTGATAGCCAGCGGTTCGCCAGAGCAACCACAAGCTGAGCAGCCAGCGCGATGAACAGGACTGGAAAAAATCGCAACTTGAGGCGAAATAAGGGCAGCAGCAGCGGAAAAAGTAGATAAAACTGAAGCGCAATGGTCAGAAAATACAGGTGGTAATAGGCTTTGCCGTAGCGTAGCCAGTAAATCCAGCTCTCGAGCTTGAGGATTTCAGGAAAGGTGAGCGGTGTAGTAACGACCTTGAATAGCGTGTAGAGCATGGTCCAGACTACATACGGCAGCGCAGAGCGCACAAAGCGCCGCTCGAGAAAGGTGCGAACCTTAAAGGGTTTGCCCAGTGCAGAGCGGGCCAGCAAAAGCGCAGACATGAACAAAAACGCTGGAACGGCAAAATGTAGGGTTCGGTTGATAAAGGCTAGAACCCCATAAAGCAAAGATTCGGACTGCAAGAAGCGCAAGGCCATTCCGCTCGAGTGGTGAATAACCACCTCGAGAATAGCCAAACCCTTGAATACGTTGAAGGCCAGGGTAGTTTCGCGCTCCTGGGTCTGGCTGAGGTCTGTTGAGGTGGGCAGAGGAGATGTGTCAGTGCGAATCATGAGTTCAAGGGAAAAGTGTCAAAGTTGAACAGACTTCATAAATACGAATAAATTAAACCCTCGAGCTGACCCAGGGCTGATTTTTGGATGGGATTCCGAAAGGAAATAGAAGGTTTTCACTCGAGCGAAAGTATAGCTCGAGCGCAGAAAAGAATGGTGCGGCTGACTAGGCGGTGGGTGAGGCTTGGCTCGAGGAATCAATTTTTGAGCCTAGTGTCGTTTCTGAGCCTTCCAGGTTCCCCCGTAAACATAATGTGGATTGTCCAGTGCGGTTTTTCCTTGACAAGTCAAGCACAAAAAGACCCACTCGAGCGAAGAATCCCGCTGTACTCGGTAGAGCACACTCGAGGTTTCACCACATTCGTCACACTGTTTTTCGCGGAGTCTTCCTGTTTTGGTCATGGTTTGTCCTCGAGCATATAGTTTCTTGCCTAATTTCCCCAATTCTCAAACCATAATCTTGTTAAGCTCAGTTTCAATAGAGCGCTCGAGTCTATTTGGGAGGATTCTCGAGCGCGAACTGTCTTGGAATTAGGTGGGTGCTTGCGCCAGCGACAGAATACTGCCACCCAAACTTTTGAAGTAGGCTACTCGCCCTCCTCCTTCAAAAATGGCAATACCCTGCGGGTTGGTTTGCAGTCCTGCCTGCTAATACCGCTCAAAGACGACCTCTCGAGCCGTTAGAGCGTTCACCGCATCCTCTATGTTCTACACTCCCCAACTGACCTGGGTGGTTTTCGAGGTTCCCGCACTAGCAGGCGACACGTAAAGCCGAAAGCAGGTATCCTCGCCACAAACGTACTCCCAATTTTCATCGGAGCCAGTGCTGCGCGACAAGCCAAGCTTACCCTCGTAGAACGCTTTAGCTAGAGCTGTGTCCGACACAGCCATCCCAAAACCAACGCGACAGTTGTTTAAGTCCATAAATCTAACAAGGGTTCGGAAGGTTTTCAGAATATAAATTCCTGATGTAAACACAGTTTATCAATTCCTGACAAAATTAACGAATGTGCGCGTTTCGAGGAAGTTGCGTTTTATTCGGCAAGTCGTGTTGGATGAGGAATCGGGGGCCTTCGAGTTTCTCTCGAGTCAGTGAGATTGTTTTGATTCTGGCGTAATATTATCGTCCTGTACAAAACCTTCCGAATCATTGTCCTAATGAAGCTAC
The DNA here is from genome assembly GCA_014378225.1 of Deinococcales bacterium. GTDB lineage: Bacteria > Deinococcota > Deinococci > Deinococcales > Deinococcaceae > JACMOA01. The sequence goes on from JACMOA010000151.1 coordinate 2,490, forward strand.
AGCAATTACGCTCCCAAATCATTTTGTCCGTTCTACCTCGCTCGAGAGCTTGAGCACCCGGTCCCCGTCCGCCTGTTCAATGAGCAGTGCAGGATTTTCTTCGCTACCGTTGCGGGTGATTTCCTTGCCTTTGATTTCTCGAGAGATGTGTTCTTTGTGGACCTCGAGCACCTTACCTTCTGCCTCACCTGTGCCGTACTTCCACTTCACCGCACTACCCTCGCGCAGGGTGTGTTCTGGGTGGCCGCTCATGCCTTTTCCTCGAGTTCGGCTTTGAGTTTCTCGCTCCACTCACGGCCTGCGTCTCCGCCCCACAGCATCCAGGCGATGTAACCATTAGAGGGTTTTTCGTCGTCCTTGCCATCCTGCTCTAGCTTGTCCCCGGCGTGGCGCGGGAAATATTTGGAAACGTGCAGAACTTCCTCGGCACTCAGATGTTCACCACTCGAGAGTTTCTGGGCCATCTCGAGGCCCACTTCTGTGCCGCCGTATCCCTGTTCTTCGTGCAGCTCGAGGCCCTTTCTTGCCGCTGTTTTCACTTTTGCGGGAACTTCGTAAGTCTTGGTCGCCATTTTCTTCTTTACTCCCTCGGTTGCCCATTGGGCAAGTCGCCTACTACGCTCGAGGGTAAACCGTAAGTTTGAAGCTCGGCTGAGGCAGGTCTGAATAACTGAGCGCAAAAGTCTGGACCTCTTGGCAAACAATGAGGACAAAGTCTTTTTTAGAACTGGACTCACCCTGCGTTTTCTACTATGCTGGGTTTTACAACGTCTCGCACTCGAGCAGTCCGAGACGTTGCAGCGGAGTGAGCGCGTTTTTGCAATCCCCCCAAAACCCACGGCGCGGTTCTCTAAAGTTCAGAGAATCCAAGCCTCGAGCCGGACTTCCATGCGGTAAGAAGTCTGACGACGCAGTGCTCGAGACTTGAGGCCGGGATGAGGTTTGCTTTGAAGCCGCTCTGCAAAGGAATTCCATGAAAAATCCCAAAGGCGACCTGATCGAGTATTGCCGCACCATGCGGTTGCGCTCGCCCAAATTTGAAACCCGTGGCACCGGCAGCGACCACGAACCCCTGTTCATTACCGACATTCTGGTGGACAACGAAGTAAAAGCTACTGGACAGGGAACAAGCAAGCGCGACAGCGAACGCATGGCCTCCGAGCTGGCTTTTGAGAGTTTGCTGGCCCAGAACGGCCCCGCTCCCCAGCGAGAAAATCGACCAAACCCCACCTCGAGCAATCCTGCGCGTCAGAAATCAGGCGGCTCGAGCGAGTCTTACCCCATCTACGCTGAGGTTCTGGTGGCGTCTCTCAACATCGCCAACAGCCGGGTAGACAGCAACCGACGCGGCCCAGAGAGCATTGATTTGGTTCGTAAAATGACCCTGGATTTGTACAAAGGTCTGCTCGAGGAACTGGGAACAGCTTCGGATTCGGTGGGTTCAGACTCCAGTGGGGTCACGCTCGAAGAATTGGAAAGCGGTAGAGCCTGAAAAAGTAGGTTTTCTGGAAAAGTGGTGCTCTTTAGCATCAAACGCTAGGACTGCAGCAAACGTCAAACGTCAAACGCTAAAAACAGGTTGGCGTTTGACGTTTGCCTGGAAAATTGAATGTTGGTGATTCTAACTCCAACTCAAAAATGGACCACCAAAAACCTGTACCCTAAACCCATGAACTTCCCTTACAAAGGCGTGCTCTTTGACATGGACGGCACCCTGGTCCATAACGCTCTGTACCACCGTCAGGCGTGGCAGGAAGTGGCGCTCGAGCTGTTAAAACTCGTGGTCACGAACGAGGATTACGCTTTAAAGGTGGACGGCGGACGCAATCCTGAAATTATGGCCCGCCTGACTGGGCAGGTTCCCGCTCCAGAAGCCGCGCTCGAGTTTCATAATGCGAAAGAAGGCCGTTACCGTGATTTAGCCAGGGGCTTGCTCTCGGAGTTGGCAGGGGCTACCGCGTACCTTAACTGGCTCGAGGAGCACAACATTCCCTGCACACTGGTCACGAGTTCTGACCCTGTAAATGTAGAGTTCGTATTCGAGCAAATTGGTCTGGGACAGCGCTTTGTGCATCGGGTGATGGGAACCGATGTGCAGAACGGCAAGCCGCACCCCGAACCCTATTTGCGTGGCGCGGCCCTGCTGGGCCTTGAGCCAGAAGAGTGTCTGGTTCACGAGGATGCAGTAAACGGCATCAAAAGCGGGCTGGACGCGGGTTGTACGGTGTGCGCCATCGCGTCGCACTCGAGCGTGGAAAGCTTACTGGCCGCTGGAGCGCAGTTTGCGGTGCCAGATTTCATGGTCTGGCTCGAGCAGATTCAGCAGGGAGAACTTCAAAAATCGTGAAAGGCGAAGAAGCCGAAACCCGCGCCCTCGAGCACCTACTGGCTCAGGGTCACGTTCTGCTCGAGCGCAATTACCGCATTCGGGGCGGCGAAATAGATTTGATTACGCTCGAGGGTGAGGTGATGGTGTTCACCGAGGTCAAGCAGCGCAAGCGGGGAAACTTTGGAACCGCGCTCGAGTCGGTGAGCGCCAAAAAAGTGAAGCTCGTACGGAGGGCCGCGCTGCGCTATATGAAGCGGGACGACTTATTTTGCCGCTTTGATGTGATTGCCATTGAGGGAGACCCCTTGAGCGGAGCGTTAATCTGGGTGCAAGACGCTTTTTAGCGGTTAGGGTTTAGTCACTTCCGCCGTCTCCCCCGCCCCCGCTCGAGTCTCCACCGTCGCTCGAGGAGTCAAAACTCCAGAATCCCCCATCGCTCGAGCCTCCACTATTCGACGAAGACGTGCTCGAGTGTGGTCCAGAACGCACTACACGCAGGGCCAGCCAGAGGACCAGGACCAAAAAAACCACAGCAACGATAATCAGAGTGTCCATGTTGGCGCTCCTTTTTTCCTATGCTCGAGGGGGTTTGGGTGGAGGGGTTTCTTAAGCTGACAATACTACAGGATAGGTCAAGGATTTGTCATCTATGAAGAGCAATGTTGGGCAAAAAACCCGCTTAAAAAACCACTCAAGATTTTAGCTCATCACTCATTGCTCATTGCTTATCAACGTGCAGGTGAAGATTTCCGGGTCTTACCCTGTGCTCGAGGTAGGGCCAGGGCCAGAGAAATACCCATCAGCACGAAGGCCGCCAAACTGAGCGCCGGAATGGTGATAAACCCTAGCCAGTTTATCCACGGGGTATTACAGGGAATGCCCTCACTACACACCTGCAGGGTTTGCACGATGCCGCGCTCCTCGAGCACATGGTAAAGGGCCACCGTAAATCCGCCCAAGGTCAGCGGAAGGGCGTAAAGCGCCATCCAGCGGTCTCCACGCAACACGGTCAGCGTCAGCAAGAGTGCGCTCGAGTACATACAAACCCTTTGATACCAGCACAGCGTGCAGGGCAGAAATTTATTGACCTCGCTGAAATAAAGGCTTCCCCCAGTGGCTATCAGCGCCACTAGTGCAGCAAAAACGATGCCCCAATTCCGCTCTCGAGCAGGTTTGGCCCCCTCGAGCGTGGCCATGAGCACCAGAGCCATCATTACAAATCCTATCAGCGAAACCTGGGGGAAGCTCAGTCCTAAAAAACTCGGCAGGCTCGAGGCGGTAAGCAGTTGCACCAGTGCTGCACCGCCACCTAGCACGCACAGCGCCAGTGCGTAAAGCCCAATCCTCGAGTCTCCCCGGTAAGCCCCAATGCCTAAAATCAGCAGCGCGGGATAAAGTGCAATGGTCTGAGTCCAGCCCACCTTGCCTGGAATGCTTTCCATGAGCCACAGGCCCAGCGCGGTAAGAACGCTGAACACGAATGCCAGATAAAGCGGGACGCTCTTCATAGGGGAGGCTTCATAACTTGGGGTCAGTTTAACCTGTAAGTTGGCTCGAGGGCGGGGAGATGGGAGGGTTAGAGGGTTGAACTCGAGAGCAAGAAGATAGCCGGAGGCGCAAAACTCACCACTCACCACTCAAAACTCACCACTCAAAACTCACCACTCAAAACTCACCACTCAAAACTCACCACTCAAAACTCACCACTCAAAACTCACCACTCAAAACTCA
>JACMOA010000152.1 GCA_014378225.1 Deinococcales bacterium
CATTCGCTCGAGGGGACAGGTTTTGGCCTGTCCTTTTTTTGTTTTCCAACCCCATCCTGACTTAGGTCCTCGAGTTCGTGTTCTACACTGAGCACATGGATTTCTCAGACCCCGTGACCCTCTCGGTAACGCGCCGGGTGCGCCCAGACCGGACCTCGGAATTCGAGATGTGGATTCATGGCATTGCCCAGGCGGCCCGCACTTTTGATGGATATTTGGGTAATGGGGTGATTCCGCCCACTCCAGGTGGTCCCCTTGAGTACACCCTAGTGCTGCGTTTCGACCAGTATCAGCACTTCAAAATCTGGCAAGAATCCGAAGTTCGGGCCTTCTGGCTCGCGCGTGTGACACCGCTGCTCGAGGGTGAACCCGTGGTCAACGTCACCCCCGGACTCGAGTTCTGGTTCACACCCACAAAGGCCACCATGCTGCGCCAACCACCGCGCTGGAAGATGGTTGCGCTGACCCTGTTAGGACTGTATCCGCTGAGTTTACTGCTCAATTGGGGGGTCGTGCCGCTGCTCGAGGGTGTTCCGCTGTGGATTCGGGTGCTTGTCACCTCGAGCCTCATTGTCACGGTGATGACCTATCTGGTGATGCCCAATATTACCAAGGGTTTTACGGGTTGGCTGGCAGTTGTACCCAAAACTGATACGGATTGAGCACGCTCGAGCGCAAATTCAAGAAAGGGCAACTCCGTGTCGCCCTCGTAAATTTACGTTTGCCCTCTCGAGCCAGGCTCAAATTCCACTTTCTTCTCAACCGAAAACTGAGAACCAAAAACCCTTAATGTCCCAAAATCTGCGAGAGAAACAGCTTGCTGCGCTCATGCTTAGGATTGGCGTAAAAGCCTTCTGGGGTATTTTCTTCCACAATGTTGCCTTGGTCAAAAAATACCACTCTATCCGCTACTTCCCTGGCAAATCCCATTTCGTGTGTGACGCAAAGCATGGTCATTCCCGAACGGGCTAAGCCCTTCATCACGTCCAGCACCTCTTTAATCATTTCGGGGTCTAAGGCACTGGTCGGCTCGTCGAACAACATAATTTTGGGCTGCATAGCCAGCGCCCTGGCAATGGCTACCCGCTGCTGTTGCCCACCGGATAGTTGGGCCGGGTATTTTGCGGCCTGGTTGGCAATACCCACCCGCTCGAGCAGGTCCATCGCACCTTTTTCGGCGGTGGCTTTGTCCTGCTTGCGAACTTTCATAGGGGCCAGGGCAACATTTTGCAACACGCTGAGGTGGGGAAACAGGTTGAAGCTCTGAAACACCATCCCCACCTCACGGCGGATGGCGTCCAGATTACTGCCCTCGCGCAGTTCGATGCCGTCAATGGTAATTTCACCCTTGTTGTGCGGCTCGAGACGGTTAAGGGTACGGATGAAGGTGGATTTACCAGACCCTGAAGGACCGATGATGACCACCACCTCGCCCTTCTTGACGGTCATGTTGACGCCCTGAAGCGCGTGAAAGCTACCGAAATACTTGTGAACGTCCCTCGCTACAATAATGTCTGGGGCGCTCTCGAGGTGCTTGGATTCGTGGGGGGTCTGGGTCATGTTGGCTCCAGTTTAAGGGATTTGGGGATTTAGGGGTTGAGGAGGTTTGCTCGAGTGGGGAGGCGTTACCCCCTTGAACAGCAGCGTTATCTTAGACAAAATGGCACCTAGCGAGCCTGTCCGCTTCACTCTGCTGTGGTTTTCCCCCTATGCAGGGGGACAGTTAAAGGCTTGGCGTTTTCACCCAATCACCGGGCCACCGGACCGCGCTTCTCGAGGGCGTCTGCCAATCTGGAAAGGCCGTAAGCCACCCCGAAGTAAAGTAGTGCCGTAAACAGAAAAACCTCGAAATTAGCTACCAGAATTCGGCTCTGAATGCCCCGCGCCACTCCGGTCAGCTCGAGCACGGCCACAATGGAGGTCAGCGAGGTGTCTTTGAAAAGCGAAATAAACTGGCCTACCAGGGGCGGAATCATATTTTGTAGCGCCTGAGGCAAAACCACGCTTAGCATGGTTTGAGTGCCGGAAATCCCCAGCGAACGGGCAGCTTCGGTTTGACCACGCGGCAAAGACTGAATGCCTGCCCGCACGATTTCGGCCACGTATGCACTGGTAAAAATGACCAGGGCCAGCACCACCGCTTGAAACTGGGTATTGTTTCCCAGCACGTAAGGCAGATTCAGATAAAACAAAAAGATGACCACTACAAAAGGAATACTGCGGAAAAACTCCACGTAAACGTTGGAGATTCGCCGGATGATGGGCAGGCTCGAGGTACGCCCTACCCCGAACAGAATTCCCAGTGGGAGCGAGAACACAATGCCCAGAAAGGCCAGAATCAGGCTCATGGCCAGTCCACCCACAATTTGAGTAGGAAACAGCATGGGCCACAGCAGAACCGAGGCTAACGCCACTCCAATCAAACTCGAGCTGAGGGCCAGCACACCCAGTTTGCGCTGAAAGAAAATCCAGCCTCCGGTCAGGCCCAGAACGGCGGGCAAAAAACCCTACAATCGCCATGCCTGAGCGCGGTACTCGTCCGAGAAGAGCCGTCCCACAAAAAACTGTTGAGTACTGGCAAATACCCGGCCCCAGTTGGGCAAGCCCAGAACCCAGTTCAGAAACAAATCAGTGAGCAGAAAAACCGTCAGGGCGGCAATAATGTTGGACCACAACCGATACGTGCGCCCCACTCGAGCCAAATCAGGCTCTAAACCTTTCTGGCGCTTTTCACCCTCGAGCGCGGTTAAACCTGCACCCACATGCAGCGCCACCAGCAACAGGGCGGCTAGAATTCGGCCCTCGAGCGGACCCGACTGCAAAACGGGTAAGGCCAGCAGCCACAGCAACAGCGCGGCAATCAGGTATTGCACACCCAGTAAGCTCGAGCCGAGCGCAAGTTGACCCGCGCCGGGAACCAAAAAGGACAGCGCACCTACTCCTGCGCTTTGTTTAGTTGTCGAAGCCGTAGTCACCGTCTACCTCCACAGTTTATCTCGGAAGGGAAAATGCTTAAAATTTTCGAGAGTACGGGTGTGTTTGACCCGCTCGAGCCGTTCGAGCTTACCCCCTCATTTCCATCCCCAATCTCCCCTACCCCCATCTTTTGGACAACACCCTTTATAAAAGCGCACCAAAATCCATTCCCACACCTCATCTCGAGGGCAGGGTCAGCCGCCCATTAATCAGGTTGAGGATGCCCGTAATGGTGAGTGAAAGCAACAAATAGCCCAGCGTAATCGAAATAATAGCCACTACACCCTGCCCCTCACCGCTTTGTACTTGCACATTCCAGAAAAACAAATCGCTGAGACCGATGGCGTGAACGAGTGAACTGTTCTTGGTCAGGTTCAAGAACTGATTCCCTAGCGGCGGAATCACCACCCGCAAAGCCTGCGGCAAGATAATTTGGGTCAGGGACTGTGTACCGCTGAGGCCCAGGCTCGAGGCCGCCTCGAATTGCCCCTTAGGAACGCTCTGGATGCCTGCCCGCACCGTTTCAGCGATGTAACTACTGGTATAAATGCTGAGCGCCCCCACACTGGCAATAACCGCTTCACCCAGTCCCGGCACGTTGAAAGCGTTGCCCAGTGCGTCCCCTAGTGCGAGACGAACGCCTTCTGGCAAAGCTGCTACCAACGCGAAATACCAGAAGAAAATCTGAATTAGTAGGGGTGTGTTACGGAAAAGTTCCACATAAAAGCTCGAGACGCCACGCACGACGGGGTTGCTGGATAACCTCGAGACCCCAACCACGATGCCCAACAATAGCGCTAGCACAATACTGAGCAGTGAAATACGCACCGTAAACCACAGCGCCTGAAAAAACTTAGCCAGATAGTTCACGTCATCGTTGCCGTAGCTGGCTTTACGCTCAAACACACTCCAGTCCACACCAATTTTGTTGCGTGCGATTCCCTCTGCAACCTGTACACCCACCAAGAGCAGCACGCCTACAAAGAGCAGCAGCAGCACACCCTGTAAAATACTGTTGCGCTGTGTCAAAGTTCACCTCCGATTCGGTTATTAGTTCTCGGTTCAGCAGTACGCTCGAGCGTTCAATAGAACTTAATGTCACAGTTTAACTCGAGCTACAAAAAAAGAGGGGATTTACCCCCTCGAGTGAATGGAAAACAAGACCCGCCTTTAACGGCGAACCGGGTACTGGGCCGGAACCGTAATCTGGCTCTTGGGGTCGGTTAGAACGTACTTGGTTCCCTTACCAAACCACTTGCTGAAAATCTTTTTGTAGGTGCCGTCCGAACCCACGCGGCTCAGAGTTTCGTTGATGAAATTACGCCATTTGCTGTCGTCTTGCTTGACGATAATGCCATAAGGTTCGCTCGAGAAGAAAGCTCCCACAATTTTGTAATCCGTGGGCTTTTCTGCGCTGGCACGCAGGCCCAGCAAAATAGTGCTATCGGTGGTTACCGCGTCTACTCGGCCCTGTTGCAGTGCCACAAAGGCGTCGGTGTACTGGGCAAAAGATTGAACCAGCGCTTTAGGCGAGGCGGCTTTGATGTTGGTTTCAGAAGTGGAACCTTGAGCGGTTCCTACCTTTTTACCCGCCAAATCCTTGACCGACCTGATGGAGCTATCACTCTTGACCAGCAGGCGCTGTCCATCTACAAAGTAAATATTCGAAAAATCTACGCTGTCCATACGGGCAAAAGTGGCCGTAGTGGTGGCGGCAGCCATATCAATACTACCGTTCTGTATGAACTCCTGGCGGTTTTTGCTCACCACCTGCTTCAACTCGAGGGTCACGGTCTTTTTGCAAAACGCGCTGAGGTCTTTTTGCACTTCTTTCACGATGTCTACATCAAAGCCTACCGGGTTTCCGGCATCGTCCAGATAGCCAAAAGGAGGCGAGTCGTACTTGACGCCTGCCACGAGTTTACCCCTCGAGCAGATGTCGTGGCGCAAGCTTGCGGCTTGCGCGCTCGAGGCGAGGGCCAGAATGGAAAGGGTGAACACTAGGGTCTTTTTCATGAAGCTCCTTGGAAATTGAAGACATTTGGATTACAGGTCTAGCGCAAGAATAGTGTATCTCGAGGGGTGACCCGAGATTTGTATAGACTCGAGCGCTGGGTGCGGTAATTTATAAAGTGGTGGGGTTAAAACTGCGCGCTGCTCGAGCATTTCTACA
>JACMOA010000019.1 GCA_014378225.1 Deinococcales bacterium
AGAGCCAGAAGTATACAGAATAAACAGCGGATGTTCACTCTCGAGGGCCGCCGCTTCGTGCATGTCCGAAACATCCTCTAGCGCGTCACTCCACCAAAGGTCGCGCCCAGACTTCATAGCAATGTCTTGCCCAGTGCGCCGGACCACCAGAATCCGCTCGAGGGTCGGCACTCGAGCGGCGGCCTCGTCCGCATTTGCTTTGAGCGGCACAATTCCGCCCCGACGAAAGCCACCGTCAGCGGTGATGAGCAGTTTAGAACCTGCATCATTCATACGGTCTGCCAGCGCCGAGGGCGAAAACCCACCAAAAATCACGCTATGCACCGCGCCAATCCGGGCACAGGCCAACATGGAAATGGCGGCCTCGAGCAACAAAGGCAAATAAATTGTTACCCGGTCTTCAGCCTGCACGCCCAGCTTCTCGAGCGCGTTTGCCGCCCTACACACTTCGCGGTGCAGCTCGAGGTAGGTTAAAGTTCGCGCCGCGCCGTCTTCGCCTTCCCACACCAGGGCGCGTTGATTTCCCCGCGTCTCGAGCCAGCGGTCCACCGCATTAAAGCATAGGTTGGTCTGTCCGCCCTCGAACCAGCGGGCGAACGGCGGATTCCACTCGAGCACGGTGTCCCACGTCTTGAACCAGTGTAGTTCAGAGGCGACTCGAGACCAAAAAGTATCCGGCTGCTCGAGCGATTCTTTGTACAGAGCTTGATACTCTTCCAGAGTGTAGCTCGAGCGAGCTTTTGCCGCTGCACTGGGCGGAAACTGGCGGGTTTCGTACAAAACATTTTCAATGGCAGAGAGGGGATGTTCCAGACTCATGGGTTCTCCGGGCGCTCGAGGGGAGCGAGTGGGTTGGACTGTGGGTTTATCCTAGCGCATCCTGTCCCGGCGGGTTTTAGGGTTTGGCTCGAGTAGAAATGAAAAAACCCCTCACTCGAGGGGCTTCGGTCAAAACCTTGTTGTGTGGTGGAGCTGAGGGGACTCGAACCCCTGGCCTCCTCATTGCGAACGAAGCGCTCTCCCAACTGAGCTACAGCCCCATTTCATGTGCTGAAACAGGTAAGGGTAAGCATAACACTCTCGAGCGGGTCACGCAAGGGTTAGACGATGAATTCTACCTTTCCGTCATCTAGGTCGTAGCGGGCACCCACTACCTTGAGCTTGCCCGACTTAATCGGAGCAGCAAGCAGTGCCTGTGAGCTTTTGAGACGGCTGACCACCCTCTTCACATTCTCACGCACCGAGTTGTCGAGCAAATCGCCACTCTGTGTCCTGGCTTTGAGGACCGCTGGCACGATTGGCTCGACCATATCCGAGATGGCACCGGGATAAACCGCGTTCTTGGTCACGATGTCCACCGCCGCTTGCACCGCACCGCACTTCTCATGGCCCAGCACCAGAATCAGCGGCACGCCCAACTCAGCCACCGCGTATTCGATGCTGCCCAGCGCTATGTTGTCCACGGTGTTTCCAGCCACCCTCACGATGAACAGCTCGCCCAGTCCACGCCCAAACAGGATTTCCGGCGACACCCTCGAGTCCGAGCA
>JACMOA010000153.1 GCA_014378225.1 Deinococcales bacterium
TACCCGTATCCGCATGTGGACAAACTGGTGGAATTAATGGCTGAAGGTCTGGTGCTGCCGTATCTGGACGTGCCCCTACAGCACGCCAGTCCCAAAATTCTGCGGGCCATGCGCCGCCCTGGAGCCGGAAAACTAAACGAAGACGGCTCGAGAAAGTCTACCCAGCTCGAGACTATTGAGCGCTGGCGCGGCATTTGCCCAGATATTGCCTTGCGAAGCACCTTTATTGTGGGCTTTCCAGGAGAAACCGAGGAAGATTTTCAGATGTTGCTGGACTTTTTGAGTGCGGCGCGGCTGGACCGAGTGGGCGCGTTTACCTATTCAGAAGTGGAAGGCGCGGACGCCAACAAGCTTGAGGGCCTCGTTTCAGAAGAAGTCAAAATTCAAAGGCTCGAGCGTTTGATGGAACTTCAACAAGGGATTTCGCTCGAGAAGAACCGGGCAAAAATTGGTAAGGTATTTGAAGTGATTGTGGACGACTACAACACCGAGCCAGGACAACTGATTGGGCGCAGCAAGATGGACGCGCCTGGGATTGACGGCACGGTTTACTGCGTTTATGGCGAGGGTGCAGAAGGTATTGGCTCGAGCATTGCGCAAGGCAGCATCAAAATTGGCGACATCGTGCGGGTGCTGATTGAGGACGCCGACGAGTACGACCTGTATGGCGAAGTTCTGGAAAAGCTCGAGTGGAAACCTAATGTTCCGCAGATGGGGATGCTGATGCACAGCCATTAAGATGGTATAGGTGACACTCGAGGGAAGTAGGTATCCACAAGCAGCTCCCCTAATTCTAGATATTCAGACTTTCCCAAAACTCTCACAAAGCTATCGTCAGATTCACCGACGGTCAGGGTTAGGTCAGTTACACTAAGCATAATATGGACATCCTGATTAGCACATTGCTAACCAGAGATGCAGGAGGATGCAAAGATGAAGAAGATAGTGCTGATGGCAGCGCTGCTGTTAGGGGGAGCGCAGGCGCTCGAGGTCAGGGTTTTTGAACCCTCGCTCGAGCGGGTCATCGGTTATGGCAAGCTCGAGGGGAACACACTTACTTTTTCTCTGATGAGGGATGCCAACGGCCCTGCGGTGGTCTTTGTGGTAGATGACCAGGGTAATGTGGAGAGCTTTAAAGCCACCATAGACAAAAATGTTGTGTCAATAGCCCTTCCCAGCGCACCTAATAGTGCATCCAAGCAAGCGTTTACAAGTGCTAACCCACTGACCTCACTCAGGACTTACATTCAGGGCAATGGTTGGCAATTGGTGCAGACGCTGGTCAATGGCAACCTTAACAATTTGCCGGGTTCGAGCGGGACCAAAAAGAAGTAGAACTGAAGTTCAAACAATTCCGAGGCGATACGGAGGAAACCTATGCTGCCCCACTTACTGGTTGTGGAAGACGACGCTGGACTGAACCGACTGCTCACCGAGCACCTCTCCGAGAAGTATCAGGTCTCGAGCGCCATGACCCTCAAGGACGCGCAAGCGAAATTGGGCGAGAGATTGCCGCAGATGATTTTGCTGGACCTAAATTTACCGGACGGCGACGGCCTCGAGTTTATGAAAGAGCTGCGCGGCTACACCACCGTTCCCGTGCTGATGATGACCGCACGCGGCAAGGTGGAGGAGCGGGTGCAGGGTCTGGACAGCGGGGCAGACGATTATCTGGTCAAACCTTTTTCACTAGACGAATTAGACGCTCGAGTGAAAGCGCTGCTGCGCCGTTCTGCTGCCGGAGAAAGTCAGATTCTGAACCTGGGAGATACCCAACTCAACACCTCGAGCCTCACCCTGACTGTGGAAGGCCAGAATATCCAACTGACCGAGCACGAAGCCCGAATTCTCGAGGTGATGATGCGAACGCCGGGCCGGGTCTTCTCCAGGGCAGATTTGGAAGAAAAGCTTTACGGCTGGCAAACCCCGATGAGCAACTCTGTAGAAGTGCGGGTGTCTCAACTGCGTAAAAAACTGTCTCAGGCAGGTTCAACCTTGAATATTCGGACCATTCGTGGGGTAGGGTATACGCTTCCTGCATAAGCGTGGCGAGGTTTGAGTAATGAGTCAACCATCGGCTCGAGCGGTTGCATTTTCCTGAAACCCTCGAGCCGAAAATATAAAACCTAGACACGATGTTTTAAACTGACAACCGAAAACTGATAACTGATAACCTCCCCATGACCACCCTCGAGCAAACCCAGCCCCGTAGCGCCGCGCCGCGCAAGCGTTGGGCTTTTATGCCCAATACAACTCTGAGGGTACGGCTGACCTTGCTGTACACCTTGCTGGCTGTTTTTTCGCTGGTAGTCGTGGGGGCGCTCAGTAACTTTTTGCTTTTAAATGCGCTCGAGCGCCAGTTTCAGACCCGATTAAGCGAGCGGGCGGACGCGATTGTCCTCATCTGGAACGAGCCACTCAATAACTTTGGTCGTCGCTTGATTCCCAAAGATAATCAAGCGTTGCTGCAAATCGTGAGCAACGGGAGAATAATTGATGGCACCTCGAGCGTGTTGATGGACGTTAGGGAAGCGATTCCGGTGGGGTCTATCCGTATTCCAGAACTGGGTGGTGTGCTGTACCGTGCAGTAGAGCGCATTTCGGGCAAAGTGCGTTTATGGGTGGCTCTGCCGGAAACAGATTTGTTGTTGGTGCGTCAAACCTCGGTTCAGTTTTTGCTGGGGGGAACGCTGCTCAGTGCAGTTTTTATGCTGATGATGGGCCTCTTTGTGGGTCGGCGTACCCTGTACGGCCTCACAAGGGCCGCAGACGAAGCCCACGCGCTTGAGCCGTTCAGCCGCTCTGAAATTGCCCTGCCGCGCCGCCACGACGAACTGTTTACCCTGGTTTCGGCAATCAACGATTTGCTAGAGCGCATCCGGGACCAGAAAGATTTCGAGAACCGCTTTATTGGGCAGGTGGCGCACGAGCTGGGAGCGCCGCTAACCAGTATTCAAGGTTATCTCAAAAAAGCGATGGAAAAGAATGCCTCGAGCGCTCAACCCTCAAACACCTTAAACACCGACCTCGAGCAGGCGCAGAAGGTGGCGGCTGAACTAAATTTTGTGGCCCAGGATTTGATGCAACTGGCTCGTGGACGCAGTGACATCACCCTGGCGCTGCACTTTATCACCGCACAAACCTTGCGGGAACGGCTCGAGCGACTCACCACTCGAGTGGTTTTTACTGGAGATTGGCAGATTTATGTACTGTGCGACCCAGATAGGCTGGTTCAGACGCTTCGGAACCTACTGGCCAACGCACGGCGGGCGGCAGGAGATACGGGATTGGTGCGCTGCGACATTCAAGTGGGCGACGACAAAATCATTTTCACAGTTCGAGACAGCGGTCCTGGTTTGCCCCAGGGCGCAGAAGACCGGATTTTTGAAGCGTTTTATTCCAAGTCCAACAGCTCAGGGCTGGGCCTCAGCGTAGCTTCGCAGATTGCAGAGCTGCACGGCGGTAAACTCACGGGACGCACTCACCCGGAGGGCGGGGCCGAATTTACCGTTCAGTTGCCGCAGCCGCTCGAGGATGACGCAGAAGAACTGCTCGAGGACGATATGCTCGAGGAAACTTTGCCTGAGAAAATGCCCTAATGCTGCTCAGTGTGGATTGGGACTTTTACGCAGGCGCAAAGGAACACGTTTTTGACAGCCCACTGTGGGGAAGCCCCGACCTCGAGTACCACCGCTTCAAGCGCTGGCAAGAATTGGCCCGAAAGCGGGGTGGCTCGAGCTGGAAAGTTTTGAGAGAGGATTTCCCGCTTTTTGGAAACCCACTCGAGCTTTTAAGATTTGCGGGCCTTCCCTGTTATGCGGCCCTGAGCCACGACAGTGGTTTTGAATGGCTCGAGCAAGTTAGTCAGGCATCACCCCAACCTCTACTCAATCTCGATTCGCATCACGACCTCTATTCCTTGAGCGGCGACACGACCCGCATTCGGCCCGGAAACTGGGCTGGACACGCGCTCGAGAGGGGTCTCATTTCGCACTACACCTGCGTTTACCCCCGTTGGCACGCCGAGGTTGCCGTATCTGAGGGGTACGACTGTGAGCGAACCTGGACCGAAATAGGAGCGAGATTCTCGAGAACCCAGGTCACCCTCAAGCGCGTGTCTAGTCCAGAACAAGCTATTGTGCCTAGTGATATTTCAAGCCTACTACTGGTACAGTCTCCAGCATGGACCAACCCACTCTACGACGTGGTTTTTCTCGAGCTGTGCAAGAAGCTTCAGGCCCAGGTTCTGTCCCCACCGATGGCTCGAGCGTGGAGCTGAAGCATCCGTTCTTTGTATTCGTAGAGGGCATCGTTTATCTCGAAAACCGATTTTTGATGATTCGCCGCGCCTGGAACGAGCCTTACTTGCCTGGAAAAATCGCCTTTCCCGCCGGAAAAGTGGAACGGGAAACTTTGGGAAATGCGCTCGAGCAGGCCGTAACTCGTGAAATTCTCGAGGAGACTGGAGTCACCGTCAAAGCGCCGCGCTACCTCTCGAGCGAAAGTTTTTTGAGCAGCGACAGGCGCTGGGCCATTTCGGTCCAATTTCTTTGTGAATACTCGAGCGGAATCCCCACTCCACAACCCGAGGAAGTGTTCGAGGTGATGTGGATGACCTCGAGCGAAGTTTACTTTCATCCAGACACGCCGGAGTGGATAAAAAGGACGCTCGAGAATGCCGAAAAGGTGCTGGCCGGATGAAACGGGTTTGCATTCTTGGAAATTCGGGTTCAGGAAAGAGTACCCTGGCTCGAGCGCTTGCAGAAAAACTAGGGGTTCCCACGTATCACCTGGACGCGGTTTTTTGGCGTCCTGGCTGGCAGGAACCCGAGCGCCCAGAGTTCAATTTTCGGGTTAGAGAACTCGCGCTCGAGGACAGTTGGACCCTAGAGGGTAACTACTCGGACACCTTACCCTTCCGGCTCGAGCGGGCAGACCTGGCGATTGTGCTGGACCTACCGCGCTGGTTTTGCTTGTGCTCAGTTTTACAGCGGTGGAGTGCAAATTACAACAAAACTCGAGCGGATATGGCTCCGGGTTGTCCTGAAAAAGTGGACCTCGAGTTCATTCGCTGGATTTGGGATGGCCCCAAACGCACGGAGAAGACGCTCGAGCTTTTGAAGGATTTTCCAGCGCTCGAGGTGAGAATTTTTCGTTCCAGGGGGGAAGCGTGGAAGTGGCTCGAGGGCATTCGGCTCCAGGGGATGTGGCTCGAGCCTCCTCAAAACCTGTAACCTACTCGCATGTCAGACCCCAATCCTTCAGACCTCATCGGCAGCGTGGCCCCAGATTTCACCCTCAAAAGTCATCAGGGCGACACCATTACCCTCTCGAGTTTTCAGAAAAGTAAAAATGTGGTGCTGGTGTTTTACCCGCTGGACTTCAGCCCGGTGTGCTCCATGCAGTTGCCAGAATTTTCCGGCTCGAGCGATGAGTTCGCCGCGCTGGACACCGCGATTCTGGGCATCAACCGCGATAGTCTACATACCCACCGCGCCTGGGCGGTGGAATACGGCATCGAAGTTCCCTTGCTGGCAGACATGAATTTGAGTGTGGCAAAGGCTTACGGGGTTGCGCTGGTGGACGAGGGTAAAAGCAAGCGAGCCACTTTTTTGATTGATAAACAGGGTTTGGTCCGAGAGGCACACGTCGAGGGGACCACAGGGGAGTACACATTTCATCCAGCAGAAGCGCTCGAGCGGGTCAAATTGCTGTAAAGCTTTGAGCGATGAATGATGAGCAATCAGCAATAAGTAGTGGGCTGAATAGAGTGCTCAAGCAGTTTAGACTGCTCTAAAACTCTGAGCTGCTAAAATCAAAGCAAGGATAGCTCGAGCGGTCCAGCACACCGTCCTTATCCAGTTGCTCTTGACCAATGCCCGAACGGTGTTTTCTTGGTATCCGCTCGAGAGTTTTCCGTGTTGTGGAACCTGTAAAAACGCGGTGGACGCCCAGATTACTCCCAGCAAAACCGCGCCCAGAACAGTGAGGATGTTGGGGCGCTCGAGCAGGAGCCAACCTGTCAGAATCAGCTCGAGCAGCATGGCAGGTCCTACCACGAGGCTGATTTGAGTGGTGTGTCCGGTGTGGTACGTCTGGAAAGAGGCTTTACCCACTCGAGCCAGCAACGGATAGTGAACAATCTGTACCAGCCAGATTAGGCCCGTCAGAAAACAGGTGATGGCAAGGTGGGCCAGAATTAGCATTTCTCGAGGATAGTGGAGAAGCTGTTTACAAACTTGGGCCAGGACTACGCTCGAGGGTTAATCTCCCAGCACATCCTCGAGCGATAACACCTCAAGCCGTTCGTTTGTGACCCGGTAATCGCCTTCGGTGGCTACAAAGTCCGATACTTTACGCAAGATTTCTTCTACCCACTGCGCCTGTGCATGAATGGTGGTGACACCCAGCGTTTCCCAGCCATGACTGTTCAGGCCCTCGAGCCGCGCCACTGAAACTGGAAAGCGGGCTTTTAGGCGTTCTGCTACAGGCTTGACCAGCGAGCGCTTTTCCTTCAGGCTCGAGACCCAAGGCATTTCGAGGGTGCAGGTATAGACTCCGATATAGGCCATTTGAGGAAAAGTTATGAGCTATGAGGTAAAAGACGCATGGTAATTCGGTTTTCAGATTTTTGAATGTAAAAGATTTTCCAGACCCACTCGAGAACCGTATGGACCTCGGATGAACCTCGAGCAGTCGCAAAAACAGCGGTAAAGTAGTTCACTCGAGGGGAGGACTAAAACTCATTATCAAGGCTCATTGTACGGATTCCGTATTACTCATCACTCATTGCTCAAAGCTTCTCACGTCATACTCGCTAAAAAGCCCTGTTTACGCACATTGCGAATCAGGTCCATTACGGTCAAGTAAGAGCCGTCGTAGGCCACCGCCAGCACGCCTCGGTCACTCACCTTGACCGATTCTACCCCAGACATTGCCTCTAAACTCTCAATCACCCGCTTGGTAGATTCGGTGTCGCTTAACCCGTGAACCTGCATCAGTGCTTTTTCGGTCATGGCCCTAGTTTAGCCGAGTTTACCACTCGAAAATCCTTCTGCTGTCAACGGAGGTCAGGCCATTGGCAAGGGACTCGAGAGCAGCGCCGCTTCTGGGGTGGGAGCTAAAATTGGCTCGAGGGTGTGGCCCTGCGCGTCCAGAAATTTGGCATTGAACTGGTGCGGCGTGACCTGTTCCACCCGCACAGTGTAGATGCCTGCTTTATCCATCCCTGGTACTTTGGGAACGATTGTGGCGTGCTGACCCCGTGTGTGGCCCTCGAGAAAATCTGGGTTGAAGGCGTCTCCGCGCAGCAAAACCTCCACGTCACGGCCCACGAAGCGAGAGTTGCGCCGCATGGCCCACTCTTTTTGCCGCTCTATCAGGCGCATGAGTCGCTCGGTCTTGACTTCTCTGGGCAGGTCTTCAAAGTGCTTGTAAGACGGCGTTCCGGGGCGGGCGCTGTAGATGAACATATAAGCAGAATCGTAGCCCACCTCGTCGTAAAGCGAGAGCGTTTCCTGAAAATCTTCCTCGGTCTCTCCCGGAAAGCCCACGATAATGTCGGTAAACAGCACCGCGTCTGGCATCCACTTTTTAATACACGCAATATGCTCGAGGTACTTTTCACGGTTGTATTCCCGCGCCATGCGCTTCAGAACCCGGCTGGAGCCACTTTGAACCGGAAGGTGGATAAACTCACACACGGCGGGGGTTTCGGCCATCGCCTGCACCACGTCTTCAGTGAAGTTCATCGGGTGTGAAGTGGTAAATTTGATACGTTTGATGCCGCTCGAGCCGACCATCCGCAGCAGTTCGGCAAACGAGGGAATTCCGGGAATGCGCTGACCCTGGTCTATACCGTAAGAATTGACGTTCTGGCCCAATAAGGTGACTTCCTGAACCCCTGCCCCCAGAAGCGAATCCAGCTCCTTCAGGATGTGGTCCGGGTGCCTCGAGACCTGAGGACCGCGTGTGGTTGGCACAATACAGTAAGTACAGCGGTGGTCGCAGCCGCGCATGATGGTCAGGTGGGCTTGCAGCTTGCCCTGCGGGGGCGGCGGAATAAAATCGTGCAGCTCGTCGCGGAAGTGCAGGCTCCAGAAGCGTTCATTGCTCTCGAGGGCGGCAGGCAAGTCCAGAATCGCGCCGGGACCCAGCAAAATATCCACCTCGAACTTGCGGGCAATCTGCTGGCCCTCCTCGAGCTGAGCAAGGCAGCCCATCATGCCCACCGTGAGCGGGCGGCGCTTCTTCTCGAGCCGGAGTTGGCCCAGCACGCTCTTGACCTTTTCCACGGGCTTGCCGCGCACCGCGCAGGTATTGAGCAGCACGAAGTCGGCGGCGTCCATGTTGTCCACGATAGACGCGCCCATCGAGACAAGCTGGCTTTCAACGAGGTGGCTGTCGTACTCGTTCATCTGACAGCCGTAAGTGACAAGGTAAGCTTTTGTAATAAAAATCAATCCTCCTCGAGTGCGTCCTTTGTTCTCGGGACTCGAGCCGTGTGAGTAAATCTGGGGAAGTGTGAAGTCCCCTCGAGCGTGCCACTTTGGGCAAGCGATTTACTATACAGGATTGGGTGTAAAAGTTGAGGGCAAGTGGGTGCATACAGGGCAACCTCAAAGTCAGGTTGAGACGCTAAGTCATGCCTAACGTTGAACTATCCGGACTCCTTCAACACTTCAGTGACCTCCTCCTCACTCGAGCGAATCCCTAAACCCTCGAGCATCGCCACTCTATTCAGTTAACGCTCACAGAGAGTCCATGAGGTTTGCTTAAGCTTAAGGTCGGAAACATGAAGTTTTCGAGGACTGGCCCTTCCCCCTAAACCCTGTAAAACCCGGAGAATTTATGAACGTCAAAACCCTGTCGTTGACCCTGATTACCGCCGCTACCCTTGCTGCTTGTTCGCCTAATCCCGTACCCGCAGTACAGGGTCCACCGCTAGAGAAGCCCGCTCAGCCCACTCTGGGAACGCTTAAATCGGGTGTTCCTGATGCCGCAGACGTCTTCAAGATTATTCCCATGCCAGGTACGCCAGATACGGGTCAGAATCCTCCTTCCAACAATACCCTCAACCAAACTTTTAGTCGTATGAGTCAGAGCGCTACCGCTACTTTTGATAGCTTCTCCAAGTCTCCCGAGTGGTTGGACATGGGCCGTTTTATCACCAACACTTTTGTAACCACGGGGCCGGGAATGCTTTTTAATCCCAATTCA
>JACMOA010000154.1 GCA_014378225.1 Deinococcales bacterium
CCTCTTGCAGCACAAACCGCCCAAGACGTGCCTGTGAAGCACTGTGTACAGTCTCGAGCGCCCGGTCTAAAACCTCACCTGTGGTCACGTCGTAGACCACAGCTCGAGCTACAGCGGAGAAAAAGCGCTTGAGGGCGGCGCAACCCTCTCGAGCATGTTTGAGAGCATCAAGGAACTGCGCTCGAGCACCGAAAAACCTCGAGGCAAACTCTGAAAGCATGACCGCGTCTATCGCGTCAGTTTTAGCGTGTTTTCCCATCGCTCGAGCGAAATCTCTGACTTGCCTGGGGTTCACCACCGCAAGCGACAACTTGGCTTCAGTGCAACCCAGCAGGGTCATAAAAGTTATTGTATCGGGTCTATTGGACAAATTCGGGTGCATTTTGGGCAATCTCTACGGTTGCATTTTTGTTGTTTTGCGCTTGCTCGGCGGCCCAAATGTGCAACTCTTTTCCTACCTCGCGCCAGGAACCCCCGCACCCTCGAGCCAGATTTTCCGCCTGCTCAGCACTTAACTCAAAGCTCAACTCGAGCGGGGAGACCTGACCCTCGAGCGTGGCTGCCCTAATGCGCCTCCCCGCCCACTCGAGCAGGAGTGCGCCGCCAAACCCCTCCAGCTCGAGCGTTTGTACCCGCAGTCCGGCCCGCTTTGCCTCCGTGCTCAAATCCCGGTGGGTTCCCACGCAGACGGTGTGTTGCGCTCTAGCGGCATTTCGGAGGGCCACCCCCAGAAAAAGGGCAGGAATGCGGTCTGCCTCGTCCCAGTAACAGACCGGAGCCAGCGGCGGAAAACGAAAGCGCTCGAGGGTGGGGGGATAATGCAAAAAAGGCCCCGGATACACGCCGCGCCACTTTAGCAGATGTGAACTCTTGCCCGCCCCTTTGACCCCCAGCAGTTGCACCAGTTGGCCCTGTCCCGGCAGCGGAGCCTGTGTAAATCCGCGCTCGAGCCACAAATGCTCTGCTATTCCCTGCCAGCGCTCGATTCGAGCGGGAATTTCTTCGGCTATAAAAGGATTGTGTTTCAAATTCAGGGCCAGGTACGGGTCTGAGGTGGGTGAATCTTCTACCCGAAAACCCGTGCTGTACTGGTGTGCGCCCACTCGAGCGCACACTTCCCAACGCGTCCGGAACAGTGTGCCGTCGTAAGAATGTGGAGCATAGGAGGGTAGCTCGAGCTGAAAGGTATTTGTAGTGCGCTCGAGGGTTGTCTGCGTGACTATCTTTATAACCGTGTGGCTTTTCGGGTCTCCACGCCCCTCGGTGCGCCACTTTAAGCTCAGTTCGAGCGGGTGAGGGGTGGGTGCGTGCTCGAGCCAGCCCCCCACCCATTGACCGGGTCTGTAATGAGTTCGCTCGAGCTGGAGTTTCAAGGGTGGACCTCCTGGACGGTTGATACCTCTAATTTCAGACTTCAAACTTCAGATTTCAGACCTGTGTTTTTTCTGCCGTCTGTCGTCTGAAATCTCAATTCAAACCACCTCGAGCAGAAAACCTGCCGTCTGATTTGACAGTTCTGCCCCTTCATGGCGTACCTGAAAGTGCCAGACTAGCCATGAAGACGGGCTGTAAAAACTGGCTCTCGCGTCTGAGGGAAGGGTGAGTTTCCATTGCCCCCTTGCGCCCCTGGACCCCAGTGAAACGGGAGCCGGAGAAAAATCTTTTTGCCACACAATTTTGTAGTCGTACACCGTGTTCGTCCCTGCCGTGCGCTTGGTCACTTCAGCGCACACCAGCCGCGCCGAGAGCTGGCCTTCTTTGTTGAGGGTTTGCATATTCTTGAGCGAACGCGAGAATTTCAGCTCGAGCGCATCCCCGGCCCGCATTGGGGTGTGAGACAAGCTGAGGGTGGGCGGCTCGAAGCGCAGACTCATCAGGTAGCGCACCATACCTATTAGGGCGGCTCCACTGATAAAGCCGCCTATCAGTACGAAAACGCTGGAAAAAAGCACTCCCCCCAGTGCCGAAACAGGTTCGCCGTTCTCGCTCACCACCCGGTTTTGGAGGGCTGCGAAAAGAAAAATCAAGCCCATGAATAAAAAAGGTAATCCAAAAAGGAAAAGAAGAAAGGTGCACCCTATTGAGTTCCCTTCTTCTTTCTGGGCCTCGAGAATGCGTTCACTGCCCACAGCTCGAGCGGGTTGGGGTTTTGGGTCCTTGACGGGTTGATATTTCCATTCCATAGACACCTCAAGTGGTACACAGGAACAACACGGAGCTGGCTTCCCTGAGTTTACAGTGGGGAATACATGAAAGTTTCAGCTCCAGGTTTAATTCGTTGCCGTTTGTACTCGAGCCTCGAGCGTAACCCTGCTAAAAATTAGAGTCTGGAACTTAAACACAAAAACGAATTTAAGAATGCAACGCAATAAGACGTGCTGCTCGAGCTAAACCTGAATTCCTGCCATCAGGCTCCTCAAACCGATACACTCGAGCGGTGCAGACTCCTGCCCTTCCTCATCGCTCGAGCACTTTATTGGTGGCCTTTGCCCTGAGTGTGGTGTGCTTGATTCCGCTGGAACAGTGGATTCCCGGATTTCTGGCGTTCGGGGTGTGCCTGATTTTACTGTGGCGCTCAAAGGACCCAACCTTGCAGCGCCGTTTGGGAGTTCTGCTGGCCTGCGTGCTGACCCTGGCTTTTGCGCCTATCAGCACCAGTACCTCTAACCTGAACTTTCTGGCCCTGGGCGTTCCCTTTGTGGCGGTATTGCTGATTCCCTGGTGGGTGCTGCGACGCTACGACCCTGGCGTGCTGGATTACACCTTCTGGCCGCGCAAATTCAGTCCACTCGAGACCGCGTATACCCTGCTTTCCATCCCGGTAGCGTGGCTGGCCTTCCGGCTGTACTTTGGCGTGCTAAGCCCAGAGGTTCCCTTCAACTGGACCCTTCCCACCGTTCCCACGTTCGAGGCTCTGGCTCGGCTGTTTGCGGGTATAAACCTGGTAGGCATCTGGGACGAACTGTTTTTTATCAATATCGCGTTTGCGATTCTGCGGAGCCTCTACCCTTTGGGGGCCGCTAATCTGGTGCAGGCAACCCTTTACACAGCGGTGCTGTTCGATATGGCCTTTACGGGCTGGGGGCCACTTTTCGTGTTCGCGCTGGCGCTCACCCAGGGCGTTATGTTCGAGCGCAGCAAGGTGCTGCTGTATGTGATTGTGGTGCATTTGATTGTAGATTATTTTTTGTTCCAGGAGATTGTCGAGGCGTACTACCCCAATTTCAGCGTGTGGTGGCATCCCTGAGCTTCAATCGGCTGCGGCTCGAGCTTTCCCTGACTTCTCTAACTTCTCTTGGGCTACGAATTCCCTCTCGAGCGAAATCCTGACTCGAGTGTCGTGAAAAGTGCTCCCCCCACCCAAATCGGTCAGGTTCTGCGAGGTCAGCGTATTGATGCCCTTTCCGTCTGGCCCACTTCGTCCCCACCACGTTCCCTCCACAACCACGTTCCCTCGAGCCATCTGGGCCATCAACTTCACCCGCCGGGTCACAAAACCCTGCTCACTCTCGAGCCTGGCGTAATCACCTTCTTTCAAATTCAGGGTCAGAGCGTCATCTGGGTGAATCTGCACGCTGGGTTCACCGCCCTCGGAAGCGTTGATGCGCTCGAGGACACCGTAAGTGCTGTTCAGAAAGTGATGCGCGGGCGGCGTAATGAGTAGAAAAGGATAGTCGGACGGACCATTCCCCGGCTCGAGAAATTCTGGAACCGGACTGAGGTGAATCTTCCCACTCGAGGTGGGCGCCCCGTCTGCGTAAGGCAAAAAAGGTGTGGGGAGATTGAGTTTGACGCTGCCCTCACGCTTGAGTCTTTCAGGAGTGATGCCCGTCAGGTACGGATGGTCGGTGTCCAGCAAACTCTCGAGCAGTTGGTCCATGCTCCAGTACAGCGTTTTCTCCTCGAGTCCCAGACGTTTTCCCAGTTCGGCAAAAATCCAGCTATTCGGGCGGCACTCTCCCAGCGGCTCGAGCGCACGTTCATTGAAACTTAGAAAATGGTGTCCATAACTGGTGTACACGTCCTCATGCTCGAGGAAAGTGGTGGCGGGAAGCACGTAATCCGCCATCAAAGCGGTCTCGGTCAGCGCGTTCTCGAGGACCACGGTCAGTAAATCCTGGCGCTGGAAACCTGAAATCACCTTGCTCGAGTCTGGGGCTACCACCACTGGATTGCAGTTGTACACGAACAGGGCTTTGAGGCCGCCAGACGGCTCGAGCGCTTCTCCCAGCCTGTTCATATTGACCGTGGGCGTGTTGCCGCGCAATAAGTGAGCCGCTCCCAACCTCGAGCGGTTGAGTTTGAACGCGCCGCCGCTCGAGAGTGCCGCGCCGCCGCCAGGATATTGCCACTGTCCGCGCACCACAGGCAAAAGAGTAACCGCCCGGAGTGCGTTTCCGCCGCCTGCGTGCCGGGTCATTCCGTAGCCCACCCGGATATAACTGGGCGTGGCTGCACCGTAAGCTTCACACAAGTCCAGAATCTCGGCTCTGGAGAGTCCGGTGATTTGTGTCACCCGCTCGAGGGGCCAATTCTGCGCTTCATCTCGCAGCTCTTTCCAGCCTATCGCGGCCCGCTCGAGGTAGGCTTCATCGTGCAAATTGTTCTGGAACAGGTAATCCAGAATGCCGTAAACCAGGGCCACATCGGTTCCGGGAGCAATTTTGAGGTGACGGTCTGCAAACAGACTGGTGCGTGTTTGGTACGGGTCTATATGGATAATCCGTGCGCCGTTTTTGCGTGCTGCTTTCATAAACGGGGTCAAATGGCTATGGGTGGCAAGGCTGTTGATGCCCCACAGCAAAATCAGTTTTGCACTTTGTACGTCCTCGAGTTCAGGAGAAAAACGGGCGTTGCCATAACTCAGGTTCCAGGCCGCCATGCCCGCCGTGGCACAGATGGTTTCGTCTAATTCACACGCACCCAGAGCGCGGAAAAAGCTGTGAACGTGCGTTCCTTCGCGCAGACCCATCGTCCCGGCGTAGTTGTAACGCAAAATAGCGTGTGGTCCCTCGCTCTCGAGAATGACCCGTAGTCTTGAACTGATTTCCTCGAGCGCCTGGTCCCAACTCACCCGCTCGAGCAGGCCATTCACCCGTTTCATGGGATAGAGCGGCCTGTCTGGGTGATATTGCCGCAGCGGGTAATGCACCGTTTTCCCGCAGGCAAACCCTTTGGTGATGGGGTGATCTGGGTCTCCGGTTACAACGGTGGCGCGTCCTCCCTCGAGCGTGACTTTGAGGCGGCAGGCGTCGGGGCAATCCAGTGGGCAGGTCAGTAAAACGTCTCGAGCGGACATGGAAGCAGGGTACAAGAGATTGGGTGAATTAGGCCCCAACCCAATAAAATGCTTTATAACTCCTCTAAAATGGTCTCGAGCGTTATCCGCACACACGCGCCAGAGGGATTGTTGAACAGTTCAATCCGTCCCCCGTGGGCTTCGATGAGCGACCTCGAGAGGGCCAGTCCCAGCCCACTGCCCCCACTTTGTCGTCCCCGGTTCGGGCTGCGGTAAAAGCGTTCAAAGGCTTTGCTCAGGGCCTCGGGGGTAAATCCAGGACCAGAATCCCCAATCTCGAGGATGAGGGTTTGTGTATCAACTCTGAGTTGGATACGGATGTTGCCGTGGGGTGGGGTGTGCCGCAGCGCGTTGCCGAGCACATTTCCCAGTACCTGATACAAACGTTGCGGGTCTCCGTTCACTCGAACTGGCTCGAGGGCCATGTCCAGGTGTAGACCTATGTGCTGCCCTTCGGCTTTTGCCATAAAATCTCCACCAATGCGCTTCAGCAAATCCTGCATGGTAAAATCTCGCCGCTCGAGCCGCAACTCTCCGGCTTCGGCTAGCGAGAGCAACTGTAAATCTTCAATTAATTTAGTCAGCAGGTCGGCGTGACCCAGCAGTTTCTCGAACTCGGTAAGACTGGCTGCCAAAACCCCGTCTCGCACACCCTCGAGCCGTCCCCGCAGCACCGTGACGGGCGTGCGGAGTTCGTGGGCGATGGCCGCAAGGCTGTAGCGCCTCTCCCGCTCCGGGACCGATCATGTTTTCGATCGACTGCACCCAAGCGTCGTAATCACGAGTAGTTCGAAGGGATCCACGAGTTCGACGAGCAGCATCGGAACCACCTTCCGCGACTAGAGAATCGACCAGGAGAGGATGGGTCGCAACATTGCTCGACGGATCACGATGAGATCGACCTTGTCCTCCAAACATCGACACATCGCCAAGCTGCATGAGCTCGTCCGCTAGCAATCCACAGAGAGACCATGAGCGACCCAGCAAGGAGCAAGAACTGCTGCAAGA
>JACMOA010000155.1 GCA_014378225.1 Deinococcales bacterium
GCGCGAGTGGAGGTCCGCGAGGGGATATCCCTCCCCAAATACGGCTCTAAACCCACACAGTTGGTCAGCCTTGTATTGCCTGGTCAGGCACCCATCGTGCTCGAGACCCTGAAAGGCAGCGGTCAAGAATTCCCAGGTGGTCCAATAAGTACGTTTTCTCGAAACGGTAAACGTTACGTCAGCACTGAAACCTTTATAGCTGCTTTAGGGAACGCTCAGATTCCACTCAAAGTCTCAGGGTTCAACAACCCCACGCTCGAGTTAGCCAACGTCCAGATTAAGTTAGGCAGTGTAGCCCAGCCAGTCAACCTTTTACCGGGACTCGAGCGGATGATATCCAACCTCGTGAATGCTCAGCACAGAGTGGAGTTAGAAGGAAAAGCTAAGCCGCTCGAGGTTCCCCGGAAAGTGAATCCTTTCGATGGTTTCGATAGAGTGTGGCGCACCTCGGAAATCCGCTACTTTGTAGACATAGCGCAATACCCACAAAAGCTGGTGTTGCCTGATGTACCCGGCAAATTCTTTTTGTTGCTGACCAAAAATGTAACTTTTTGCTGTGTCAATCCTAAGAATCTGTTGAATATCGAGGTGCTCGGGCGCCAGCCAGACAATACCCTTGAAACCCTCAGCCTACCGGTAGACCCCGAATTTGTGCGCTCCAACCAGGAATTGCGTGAAGGACCCAGCAACGCAGTATGGCTGCTCCCTGTAAACTTCGCAAAACCGAATGAGATATTGGACACTAAAAATCCCGTTCTTCCACCCTCGAGCAACGTTGGTAATTGAACCCTAGCGCGTGCTCGAGGGCGTCAGGCTAAATCGTTCAGAATCTCGTCCACCGTGCGCTTCAAACAGGTAAACATCGGCGTATCTTTCAGGGTGTACAGGCTGGCTTCGGTGTAGCGCAAGCGGCCTACCAAATCCACAAATTCCTGCGGATAATCCGAATCGAAGGCCACAATGAACTCCTGGTCGTCAATGCCGTAGCTGTAACTGGTGTTCAGGCGCACACCCTTGAACGGCCCACTGGCGTAAATGTGCTCGTCCATCATGCCCTGGCGTGCGTGGGGAGAGAGGTCGTACCAGGCTCGAGTCTTCACAAAGGGGTACACGAAAAGGTACTTACCCTCACCGGGAAGCAGCTCGAGGCCGTGTCCACTGCCTTCAATGCGGTTTACGTACTGGCTACGCTTCTGCACCGAAACCATGTTGTACGGCTGGGTGAGATAGCCACCCAAACGGGTACGGTTGATGGCTCCCTGAGACGCATTGAAATCATCCACCGAGAATGCGATGCGCCAGAGCATGAAATCCACCTCGGCTCTTGCGCCCACCAAGCTGTAGGTCCGCAAAATTCGGCCCGTTTCGGCGGGGACCTCGAGCCAACCGTCAATTGCGGCTTTAAACTCGAGCTTCATCTCGGCCTGCTCCAATTTGGGCAGGCGGCGGAACGCGGGGTCTAGTTTGTAGAAAGCGTAGTTGAGGTACTGGCGGTTACTGCGGTCTGGTTCACGCTGAGAAACCTGTCCGCTGGGGTCCAAATCTACCATCGGGCCACGGCGGGCGGGCGGTCCGGCTGGAGCAGGAACAGGTGCGCTAGAGGAATCTGGGGACGAGGGTCTGCCGCTCATCGCACCACCTCACCAATCAAGTTCGTCTCGAGGCCAAAGTTATCCACGTATAGCGCCTGAACCCGGTTGTACTCACCCTGCTCGAGCGGACGCGCTGCAAAGGTAGCCACGTACTCCTCGAGTCCCTTCTCATCGTAGATATTGGGAAAAACACTGGCTACTACCCTATCAAACAGCGCAAATTGAATGGCAGCCTGACCCATCGTGCGGCCCTGAGTTAGAAAGCCCTCGAGCTGCTCCACCTTTTTCAGTCCATCCTCGAGCCACGCTTTTTTCTTTTCATTGGTGGTCATACGCCAGTTGCGGTGGTCTCCGGGTTCAAAGGTGGTATCCATGTTCATATAGCCCTCGAGCAGACCCGAAGCGTGTGGCACGCGTACCAGCACACTTACTTTTTCTTTTTGGGCGGTAGCAAAAATCCCCTGGCCCAGAATCTGCTCGAGCAAATTGAAAATAATTTGTGGCGGCGCACTGCGGAGTTTGACGCTCTCGAGGCCCTCCTCAATCTGGCGTTCGTTGAGCGCAGGTCCCAGCGCGGTTCCGAAAGCCCGAATCAGGCCCTCGTCTTTGGCCCGCTCGAGTTCGGCCCACAGGTCGTCGTTTTGGATGGCGTCCAGCCTAGGGTTATGCAGTTGATAATAGTCTATATAATCTGTTCCCAGACGCTTTAAACTGCCCTCGAGCGCCTGACGCATATAGGCCGGAGTCCAGTCGTGCGGACGCTCCTGCTGACCGGGCCGCTCGGGATTGTTATAGATGTCGTACCCAAACTTGGTCCCGATGATGATTTTCTCTCGAGCGTGTCCTAACGCTTTCTGAAGAATGGTCTCGGCGGTTCCGCTGGCGTAAGGATCGGCCGCATCGTAAAAGGTGATGCCCCAGTCAAAAGCCCGCTCGAGCAAACGAATGCCCACACTTTCTTCTTTGACGCCCCACCAGGTGGTTCCCACGGTCCAGACCCCAAAGCCCAGGGCGCTCACGGTGAGCGGCGTGCCTTGTAATTCTCTAAATTCCATACGGGTAGTTTAAGCGAAACGGTGAGGACAGGCGTACTTGGGCGTAAGAGGAGGTGAGCTGCGCTCTAGGGTGGGAAGGTGAGAAAGGAACGCCTCCAGCGGGTTCTTGGTTTTTAGTTCTTGGATGGTTTGTTCTCGAGCGCCAAGAGCAGACCGACCAAGAACCAATTGCTAAAGACTCGCCAGAAGCGCAACACTTGCCAGTCTGAACTCAAAACTCATTACTCAAAACACCTGAACTTCTCCCCCTCGAGCGCGTATCTAAATTATGTTGTCCGCCGCTTCCCTATCCATTTTTTCCGCTCGAGCCAATTTTGCACGCTCGAGGGTGCCACAAATGCAGAGTGTTAAACTGTCCTTCATGCCTGTGGCCGAACTCACCGATGCCGAGTTGATTTCCTCCTTTGCAGGGCGGGACGAGAATGCGCTCTCACAACTTTATGACCGCTACACCCGCGCCGCGCACGGTTTGGCGCTGGGAGTTCTGGGCCATGATTCCGACGCTGAAGAAGTAGTACAAGACTGCTTTCTCAAAATCTGGGAGCGGCCTGCGCTCTACGACCCACGGCGGGCGAGTTTTGCCGCCTTTTTTATGACGATGGTCCGAAATCGTGCACTGGACACACTTCGTAAGCGCCGTTTCACCACCCCGCTCGAGGATGAGCAGGGTTCCCTCCTGCCAATTGCCAGTGAACGACAAGGCCCGCTCGAGAGTGCTGAATTGCGTGAACTGGGTAGAACTTTAAGTGTGGCCCTCGAGCGCCTGAGTGAGGCCCACCGCGAAACCGTCACTCGAGCGGTGTACAGGGGGCAGAGCCGGGAAAAGATTTCGCTCGAGATGGAAGTTCCGATTGGTACGGTTAAAAGCAGGCTCAAGTATGCGCTGGACAAGCTGAAAATTCATATGAAAGGGGGTGATTGGGAATGAACGACGATACCATTAAACCGAACACGCCTCGAGAGAATATTCAAGAATTACTGGTGCTGTACGTGCTGGGTGAAGTCTCGAGCGCAGAGAGACAAGAGGTGGACTCTGCACTCGAGCAGGACCCTGACCTTGGACTTGAACTCGAGGACCTGAAAAAAGTGCTGCTGGGACTGCACTTTAGTGCCGGAGAAACTGAACCGCTCGAGGGCCACAAAGAGCGCTTTATGACAAAGGTCCAGAGGTCAGCTTCTGTGCCTATGCCGATACCCTCGAGTTCGCGCATTCCCAGTGTTCAGAGGAATTCACGCTCGAGCGCAAGGGTTCGGCGCTCTCCCTTACCCTGGCTTCCGGTGGGGATTGGCATTGCAGTGGCGATGGGCGCTATGACCCTGCTGAGAACCGAACCTGCGCCCAGTCTGGTCAATGTGGCTCCAGACGCGGTGGTAGTGGTCTCGAGCGGCGATAGTTTGGTGTTTGCCAGCAACGTGAAGGGCCAGTATCCGGTCATGGTGAGGGACAAAAATGGCAAAATGCGCCCGGTAGAGGTGGGCAGGATGGGCAAAAACTACTGGTTCACCGAGGGCGTGGCTGAAGACGGTAAGGTCTACCTCAGTTGCGGCGCAAACCACATGATTCTGGTGGTGGACGTGGCAAAAGCTACCGTCACCCGCATTGAAAAAGCCCCCTTGAGTGTGGCTGGACTGTCCATCCAGAACGGCAAACTGTGGATGAAGGGCGCGGCCAACGGTCAGCTCGAGACGCTCGAGAATAAAAATGTGCAAACCCGCGAAATTGGCAAGGCCACAAAAATGCCGATGTCAGAGTTCATGGACGCGGTGCTTCCGCTCGAGAACATTGTCTGGGTGACACATCATGCCAGCGGAGAACTCATCGCCTTGAACGCTAAATCGCTCGAGGTAGAAAAGCGAATAGCGCTGGGCGGCGCTCCGGTGGCCCTGGACCGCTGGAACTCTCAAATCATTGTGGCAGACGTGAGCGGCAGAATTTTATGGCTCAATAAATCAGGAAAGCTCGAACGAACCCTCAAACTCGAGGGTAAACCCGACAAACTCGCCGTGCAAGGTGATTTTGCCTACCTGAGTGACCGCTCTGGGAAGGTGTTTCAGGTCAACCTGAACACCGGAACCCTCGAGCGCACGGTTCAATTTACGCACCCGATGGACATTACCGCCCTGCCAGACGGACTTCTGGCCCTGGCAGACGGTCCCGGCGGCGTGGTGATGCTGGATGGGGATTTAAAGGTGCTCAAGCGGATTGGGGGAAGTTGAGTGGGCAGCAGTGAGCCAAATGATTTTTAGCGCACTCGAGTGATTTTTCTGCCGTTTTTTTGGTGCTCGAGTTGTAGAATCCAGCCTTCTGGGAAATCTTCAAAGTAAGCTTCGCCCCACTCGAGCACACTCAGGGTGCAGCGCTCGAGGTAATCTTCCAGACCCATTTCGAGCAGTTCGGCTTTGTGTCTGACCCGGTAGGCATCTACGTGCAGCACCAGACCTTTTGGGGTGGGATATTCGTGTATCAGGGCGTAAGTGGGACTCGAGACTTCGCCCTTAAATTCCAACCCACCCAGCATTCCACTCACCAGGGTAGTTTTACCCGCGCCCAGTTCTCCACTGAGAAACAGAATCGTTCCTGGCTCGAGCAAGGACGCGAGTTCCCGTCCAAAGCTGCTTTGTGCTTCGCTCGAGGGCAGGGTGATGATGTCTCCAACTTTCATATTAGAACCATAGCAAAAGATTGCGAACGTCAAGCGCAAACGCTAAAAACAAGTCGGCGCTCAGCGTCTTGGTCTAAACGGCACTTTCCGGGCCAGACCGCCTGCTCGCGTTTGATGTTTGCAGCAGTCAAAGCAGCTTGCCAATCTCCTCATATCCCTTCTGCAACATTCCCAGCAAACGGGTGCTCTGGGTCACGCTCGAGGCGTTGACCAGCAGTTGAATCTCAAAGGCCGGATAGAGGAGCACAATAGCCGCACCCGAGGCGTGCTCGAGCGTGACCAGGCGCGGCAACGGGCGGTTCATTTCACCACTGGCCTCGCGGATATAGTGTTCAAAGTCTTGCAGCGCGGTTCCACCCTTGCTCGAGAGCCGTCCAAACTTGAGTTCGCCGCGCTGCACCAGGGCCACAGACTCCACACCAGGGTCTTCACTGAGGTCCTTGAGGCGGTCCTTGAGCAGGCCCTCTACCTTGTCAATCAGCACCAGTGGGGCTTCTACCGCTTTTTGGGCAGGTCCACCGGACCCCAGACCCTCGCCAAAAGTAAACGAGTCAAAGATTCCCAGAAGTCCCTCGAGCGCTCCACCATCCCCAAAGCCAGATACGACTTCGCGGGCGGCTTCGTAGTCGGCCTAAGCTTCCTTCGGTAGAGAGTCGCCCTTTTCGAGC
>JACMOA010000156.1 GCA_014378225.1 Deinococcales bacterium
AGTACAAAAGATTGGCCCCCAGCGACCCAGATGAGGGACAGTACGACCCCCATATTTGGCTGGACGCTAGCATTATGGCAAAGGCCGCTCGAGTGATGGGTGAAGAAATGGCCCAATTTGATGCGCCTAATGCCGCGTTTTACCGTAAAAATGCCGCACTCGAGGTGAAAAAGCTGAACGCTCTTGACAAAGAACTTAAACGCGATTTGGCCCCCGTCAAAAATCAGCGCATCGTTACCTTTCACGGAGCCTGGACCTATTTCTCGAGCGCGTATGGACCGCAAGTTGCTGCCTCGGTGGAACCCTTTCCCGGTAAAGAACCCAGTGCGCGGTACATCACGGAGGTGGTGAAACTGATTCGGGCGCAGAAGGCAAAAGCGGTTTTTGCAGAACCTACCCTGCCAGAAGGTCTGGCCCGCTCCATTGCCGACAATGCGGGGGTCAAGCTGTTTGTGCTATCACCAGAAGGAACCGCCAAGGCTCCTGATTACTACATCATGATGCGCCAGAACAAGAAAACTTTGCTCGAGGCGCTGCGCTAGCCGAACGGGTTCCACAGGGGTACAGACAAGCTTTCGTTCATGGCGTGGTGGTAGCCCTGAAGTGGCTCGTCTAACCCTCGAGCCATCCCGTTTTATTAGGATGAGTATGATTGGGGGTATACGTTCGAGCGGCGCAAGCCTCACCTCGAGAATTCCTGAACGGCTGGGGTCAAGATGATTGTGATGAAATTTGGTGGAACCCTGATGGGGTCCTCGAGCGCGATAAAGCATTCGGCTTCACTGGTGGCGAGCAGTGTGAGGGGCGGGAGGGCTGTAGTGGTGGTTCCGTCCGCCATGAGCGGGGCCACAGACATTCTGCTCAAAATCGCCTCGAGCGCTGAGGGTGGAGATATTCCTTTTGCCAACGATGAAATCTCCATTCTGCGCCAGCGTCACCTGAACACCGCGCATGAGTTGGGAGCCGCTGCCAACTCGAGCACGGTGGAAAAGCTGCTAGGGCTGCTCGAGCAGCTTTTCCAGACGGTTCATGGGATTGGGCTACTGCGTGAACTCTCGAGCCGTTCAAAAGACCTGATTGTGTCTTTTGGAGAGCGACTCAGTGCGCCGCTGATGGCTTTGGCGCTCGAGGGTCAGGGTGTACGCGCTCTGGATTTGACCGGAGGACAGGCCGGACTGGTGACAAACGACGATTTTGGCAATGCCCGCCCGCTGCCGGAAGCGTATACCCGCATTCCTGAACGGCTCGAGGGATTGTTTCAACAGAACATTACGCCGGTGGTCACGGGCTTTATTGGCGAGACGCTCAAGGGCGTAATCACCACACTGGGACGCGGCGGAAGCGATTACACCGCTACCATTCTAGGCGCGGCATTGAACGCCGACGAGGTGTGGACCTGGAAGGACGTGGACGGTGTGATGACCACCGACCCGCGTCTAGTCCCAGAGGCCCGCAACCTCGAGCACCTGAGTTACGCCGAAATTATGGAGATGGCCTATTTTGGGGCCAAAGTGCTGCACCCACTGGCGGTCACGCCGCTTCAGGACAAGGGCATTCCACTGCGGGACAAGAGCGCCGCCGACCCCAGTTTTCCCGGAACCCTGGACACGGCAGAGCCAC
>JACMOA010000157.1 GCA_014378225.1 Deinococcales bacterium
AGGTGGAGATTCCCTTTCCCGAAGAATTCCGGGTGGGCAACGTCTACGCCATGATTGTGTTCGATTTGGACCCCGAAACCCTCGAGTACGGCTACCGCATGGACGGCCCTTTTTCACCAGAATCCGGCCACCGCTTTGACGCAGAAAAGGTGCTGCTCGACCCTTACGCCAAAGTGGTCAGTGGACGCGACGTTTGGGGCCTGACCCCCGACTGGAACGACCCCTACCCGCACCGCGCCCGCATTGCCTTTGACGATTTTGACTGGGAAGGCGATACCCCGCTGAACCTGCCGAGTGAAGACTGGGTGGTTTACGAGGCCCACCTGCGCGGCTTTACCCGGCACCCCTCGAGCGGGGTTCGTTTTCCTGGAACTTTTACCGGACTGCGTGAAAAACTGCCCTACCTGAAAGAGCTGGGCATTAACGCGCTCGAGCTGATGCCAATTTTCGAGTTTGACGAGTTCGAGCACTCGCACACCGACCCAGAAACGGGCGCAGTGGACCATCTGAACTACTGGGGTTATAGCACGGTCAACTTCTTTGCGCCCAAAGCGGGTTACGCCGCCACCGGGAAGCGCGGAATGCAGGTGGTCGAACTCAAGGCGCTGGTCAAAGCCGCCCACAAACAGGGTCTCGAGGTGATTCTGGACGTGGTGTTCAACCACACCGCCGAAGGCGACCAGCGCGGCCCCACCATCAGCTTTCGCGGCCTGGACAACCAGACCTACTACATGCTGACCCCAGAAGGCTATTATTTCAATTTTTCCGGCACCGGAAACACCCTCAACTGCAATCACCCGGTAGTGCGCGGGATGGTACTGGACTGCCTGCGCTACTGGGTCTCCGAGTACCACATTGATGGCTTTCGTTTTGACCTGGCCGCCATTTTGGGCCGCGCTCAGGACGGCACGCCCTTATCAAACCCTCCCCTGCTCGAAAGTCTGGCCGCTGACCCCATCCTGGCCCGCACCAAACTGATTGCCGAAGCCTGGGACGCTGGTGGACTGTATCAGGTGGGCAGCTTTCCGGCCTACGGGCGCTGGGGCGAGTGGAACGGAAAATACCGCGACACAATTCGCAAGTTTCTGAGGGGCGCGTCCGGTACGGTGGGCGATATGGCCATGCGGCTTCAGGGGTCTCCCGACCTGTACGGAATGCGCGGCGCAACGGCCAGCATCAACTTCATTACCGCCCACGACGGCTTCACCCTGCGCGACATGGTGAGTTACAACGAAAAGCACAACGAAACCAACGGCGAGCACAACGGGGACGGAGCTAACGACAACGAATCCTGGAACTGCGGCGTGGAAGGCGAGACCGACGACCCCGAAATCAATGCGCTGCGGAACCGCCAGATTAAAAACGCATTGACCTTGCTGTTCGTCAGTCAGGGCATTCCCATGCTGCTGATGGGCGACGAGATGGGGCGCACCCAGGGGGGCAACAACAACACCTATTGCCATGATGGTGAATACAACTGGCTAGACTGGACTCTGCTCGAGAGCCAGTCCGAGATTTTCAACTTCTGTAAGAATATTGTGGCATTCAGGCATCAGCACGCTACCCTCAGGAACCGCTACCACCTTTCAGGGCGTGACTATCTGGGAACGGGTTTCCCAGACATCAGCTTTCACGGACTTTCTGCCTGGAAACCAGACTGGTCTTCTGGCAGCCATTCATTAGCGTTTATGCTGTGTGGGAAGCACGCCAGAGGCGGCACACTTCAGGATGACTACCTGTACGTAGCCCTGAACATGCACTGGGAGAGCCACGCCTTTGAGCTTCCTCACCTGCCAGAAGGCATGGTGTGGCACGTTTTCGCCAATACAGGCGCAACCGCTCCACTGGATATCTGCACTCCTGGAGAAGAAATTCCCCTCGAGGGGCAGGGTGAACTGTGGATGGGTCCGCGCTCAACGGCAGTTTTAGTGGGCAAGGTTCCGGTTTGAGGGGGGCGCTCGAGCGGGAACGGAAAAATCCCCCTGCTCAAATGCGCTGTCTTGGCGAAAGCGGCACCTATCGGGCCTCGCCGCTGCGCTCATTTGAATCTCCCGCTTGTCAAAGGGGGACCTTAAAGAATTATCGCTCGAGCACAACTGTCTTTTGGCCTCCCTTAACAAGGCCCCCAAAGGATTGCGAAGCACGGGCGTGTACTGAAACGAAATGATAGTACCGAGGGGGATTGGCCCGGTTACAATTGAGCGCCCAAATCAAACCCTCAAACCTTCCAACCCTCTTTTTTCCCTTCCGACTCACAAAAGGAGATTTACAACATGGCCCTTACCGTCAACATCGAAAACAAAGGTAAAGAAGCGTTCATCACCCTGGCAGGCCAGCTCGACTCTGCCGCTGCGCCCAGCTTTCGGGACGCAGTGGACCAGGTGTTCGCTCAGCCCGAGAAACCCGAAAAACTGATTATCATCATGAACGACCTCGAGTACATGGCTAGTGCAGGCTTGCGCTGCTTGGTGTTTGCCAAGCAAAAGGCCGGAGCCACCGTTCCTATCGTACTTTCTGGCGTAACTGAAGAAGTTTACGAAACCATTGAGATGACTGGATTTCATCACAGCGTAGAAATTGTGGAGAATTACGCTTCAAACGCCTGAACCCGCTCTAGGGGGGACCCCTTCATCCTGCCGACACGAAACCGGCGAGGGCCGCTCCAGTACAGTCAAAACACCCAACTCTCCCCTACTCGAGCGATTTTTCGCCTCCACACCTCTTTCTCCGTCCCTTTGCTTCTTCAAGGACCCCTATGGAACCGCTGACCGTACCCGCCACGCTCGAGGAACTCGAGGTTCTGGCTGATTTTGTGATTCAGGCTGCACGCACGGCTGGGTTGGAGAAAAAACCCGCCTATAGGTTGCGTCTTGCAGTGGACGAAATCGCCACCAACATCGTTACACACGGCTATCAAGAGATGGGCCTTACCGGGGACATCACCATCTACGCTGATATGGACGAACATTCTTTAACCATCACGCTCGAGGACAGTGCCGTACCGTATAACCCGCTTGAGGAGGAGGAAGTCACCCCTGAAGAACTTCATAAGCCGCTCGAGCAACGCGAATTGGGCGGCCTGGGCATCTTTCTGACCCTGCGTGGGGTGGACCGCTTTACTTATGAGCGGATGGCTAACATCAACCGCAACCTCTTCACCATGCGTCGGCCCCCCCAGAGCCAACCCGTGGGCGACGCAAAACCCCAGGAGTAGGCGTGGACGCTCATCTAATCATATTTGAACCTGCACGCAGCGCAACTTTAGTGCCAGAAAGCTCGAGCTGGACTCCTACGCTGCTCGAGGCTGGATACACCCTTTTGACGGTGGGAACCCTTTCCGAATTGCTGGCTTTGCTCGAGGCCCAACCCACTGTTCCGGTGCTGATTGATGACGCCGCTGGTGTGAGTTCGCTCAAGGGCCTTCCAGAAAGCCGCCTCAGTCATTTTCTGGTGGTGGGGCAGAGCTTTGAGGAAGTTCACGAGTGGCTCGAGCGGGGTCTGACCGATTTTATTTTGTTGCCGCCCAACGCGACCCTGCTCCGCACCAGGATTGAGGTGCGCCGCGCCGTACTACGCGGAGAACAGGACCGCCGTGACGTGGCCCGCCACACTGAACTGATGCTGATTGAGCGCGATGTCGCCATTGGGCGTGACATTCAGGCCAGCTTCTTGCCGGAAAGCCTACCCGAGTCGGAAGGCTGGGATTTGGCGGCGTTTTTCAGACCCGCTCGTGAGGTGGCCGGAGATTTTTACGACGGCTTCGAGCTGCTCAACAAGCGCCGGGTGGGCATTGTGATGGCCGACGTGTGCGACAAAGGCGTACCCGCCGCTATCTTTATGGCCCTGTTTCGTACCCTGATTCGGGCCGGAGCGCAGCAGAATATCAGCCTTTCCTGGACCGACCCTACCAGTTTTACCGACGACAAGGTGTGGCAAGGCGGTAAGGGAGAGCGGCGGCAGAGCCTGCCCAGAATTGGCAGCAGCGCACTGATGAACGCGGTGAGCGGCACCAACAACTACATGACCGAGAACCACCTCTCGACCGGGTACTTTGTGACCCTATTCTTTGCCATTTTTGAACCCTCGAGCGGAAATCTGCTTTACATCAACGGGGGACATAACCCTCCGGTGATTCTCCGCACTGACGGAACTTACATCACGCTCAAACCCA
Organism: Deinococcales bacterium; assembly: GCA_014378225.1. Lineage (GTDB taxonomy): Bacteria > Deinococcota > Deinococci > Deinococcales > Deinococcaceae > JACMOA01. Next base: position 4,172 of record JACMOA010000157.1, read on the forward strand.
CTGGACCCGCCGTGGGCATGATTCCCGGCGCACAGTACCGCATTGGTCAGGAATGCCTCAACCCCGGCGATGTCCTTTTCACCTATACCGACGGCGTGCCAGAAGCCAAAGACGAGCAGGGCCACTTCTTCGGCGTGCCGCGCATGATGGAAGTTCTGCTCGAGCAGCCCATCACGGATTCACAAGCGCTGGTCAACCGGATGAAAGCCGCACTGGATGCACATATCTGTGCCGCTCCTCAGTTTGACGACATCACCATGATGTGTGTACGGCGTCATTCGCTCGAGGCAATAAGTAGTGAGTAGTGAGTGGTGAGCTAAATTCAGCTTGAAATGTGTTCATCCGCTCGAGGGGCAATAAATAAAATATCTCCCCTGCTCCCCCGCCCCCTGTCCCCCATCTCCCTCGAGCAAATCTCCCCAGACCACCCGACCCAATCACCAGAGGAACCCATGTCAAAAATCATCTCAGTTCATTCATTTCGCGGGGGTACCGGGAAATCCAACAGTACCGCCAATCTCGCCACGCTGATGGCTGCACGGGGAATGCGCGTCGGGGTCATTGACACCGATATTCAGTCTCCGGGAGTACATGTGCTCTTTCGGCTCGAGCCGGACGAGATGCACCACACTCTGAACGACTATTTGTGGGGCAACTGCAACATCGAACAGGCCGCGCACGATGTGACCGAAAAGGTGGGAATGCCTGCCAGCAGCAAGGGTCGGGTTTTCCTGGTTCCCTCGAGCGTAAAATCTCGTGACATCGTGCGAATTCTGCGCGAAGGGTACGACATGGGCCTGCTCAACGACGGCTTCCAGCGACTCATTGAACTGATGAAGCTCGACGTACTCATCATTGACACCCACCCCGGTGTGGGTGAAGAAACCCTGCTTTCTATCGCCATGAGCGACGCAATGCTGCTGATTTTGCGCCCGGACCAGCAGGACTTTCAGGGAACAGCCGTCACGGTGGAGGTGGCCCGTCAACTGGACATTCCCAAGATGCTGCTGATGGTCAACAAAACCCCCACCAGCTATGATTTTAAGGACGTACAAAAGCTGGTTGAGCGCAGCTACGACTGCACCGTGGCCGCCGTCCTGCCGCACTCCGACGAGATGATGACCCTGGCCTCGAGCGGGGTTTTCGTGCTGCGCTACCCTAAACACACCATCACCCAGAGTTATAATCACGTGGTAGACCAACTTTTGTCTTAAGAAAAGGTATGCTCGAGCGGGGAAGGAGCTAATGAACTCGTCACCGCCAAACGCAGGACCGCCAAATTCGGGACCGGAGCAAGACCTGTTTCAGCAACTGGTGCAGGAAATAGACGCATGGCCCATGCAAGAAGGCATTCGCACCACCGACTTGACCCTTCTGAACGAGCCGCTGCGTGGGGTGCTCAATGCCACGGTGCGAGAAAGTTTTATGACCTTGCCTCACTTTGCAGAAGGTTTGAACTTAACCCTCGAGCAGGCGGAACAGATAGTGGATTTGCTGCTCGAGCATGGGTTTTTGCGGAGCAGTGAAACGGGAAAAAACGGGGAAACCGAATATCGGGTGCGCTATGCCAGAGCCGGACGCAACACCGGAGAACTGTGGCAGCGTGTCACCGGGAAGCTGGACGACAGACTGCACCGCCTCGAGTTGAATGTGGATGACAACAAATCCTAATCTCAGCCTTTGGCAAGGGTTAAACCTTTTTTATAAATCTGACTTGCTGGAAGGACCTAACATGTCAGAAACCGCTCTCTGCCTTCTCCGACATCTAAAACAAGACTATTGTGAAACTCCAGGTTCTTCTGGAGTGCAGCCCGCAGCAAATAAGTTTCTGGATTTCGTATGGGCAGCTCCGCTCGAGAACGACTCTGCAAGCTCGAGAGGTATTTTTTGCGCTCGAACCTACCTTTATTTAGGAATTTCTCATGAGAGAGGTTCAATATAAAGTTAAATATCAGACTAACTCGCCTTTACGCTCATTTGCCCACCTCGAGACTGCCATGTTACCTTCCTCCACTCCCCCCCACCCCACCCCTATGGTGGCCTTCAGTGCCTTCACTCGAGGCACGGGCCGCTCCACCTTAATTGCGGCTCTGGCCATGCGGCTGGCCCAGAGCAAGCGGGTTTTGGTAGTAGATACCGACCTGACCGCTCCCAAAATGCACACCTTACTGGGCCTCAGCTCGAGCAGCGCAAAAATCACCCTCAACGATTTTTTTGTAGGACTTGCAGACCTGAAAGACACCCTAAACGTTTTGCAAAGCCACCCCACTGGGGCCTTGATGCTGATTTCGGCCAGCGACGATACCGAGCAGGTCGCGTTCTGTCTGCGCGAATCTTACCGTGTGGAATCTCTTTTACCGCCGCTGCACGCGCTGTGCAAGCGTGAAAATATAGATATTGTTCTGCTGGACATGCCCGCCGGACTCAGCGATACGACCTTACCGGTCATCGCTCTCTCGGACGCTCTATGGGTAGTGATGCGCCTAGATGTGCGTGATTACGAGGGTGTAGCGGTCACATTGGACGTGACCCGCAGGCTCGAGCCGCGTCCGCTAAATCTGGTGGTCAACTTGGTACAGGGACACCCGCTCGAGGACGTGGAGCGTCAGGTCAGCAGCACCTACGCCTGTCCCAGTTACGCACTGCCCTTTGTGGCCCCGCTAACGGGTTCGCTCGAGAGTGAACAGCGACTGCACAGTCTAGCAAACGCTTTGCTCAAACAACAAAAAATTTATTGAGCGTTCCCAAACGGGCGCTCAGCCCTTGGTAACACTTGCTCAAAAAACAATGCAACAAGTAAAAACCGGATAAGACATGAGGAGCGCCTTTCAGTGAGTTCAGAGCTTAAAATTTTTCAGCTCAAAATGCACGAGTGGAAGACCATTCTTCCACTGCTAATTTTATTGGGTTTAGACGCGGTGGTGGGACAGTTTGCCGAGGTGGTGGCCACTTCTGGATTTGTAGACCAGATCGGTATTCGTCAACTGCCGTGGATGTGGATCGTCAGCATGGTTATCAGTGTCAGCGCTACACTGGGCTTTGTTCTGGTGGTAGACCAATCCAAGCGGGTTACCTTGATGAGCTGGGTTCTGGGCGGATTTATCCTGGCTTATGGTACGGTTGCCCTGCTGCTGGGCATCCAGGCCCCTGACCTTGTGGTGTATCCACTGCTCTACATCATCACCGAGGTGCAGTACATCATCTTTCCGTTGGCCCTTTGGGCGCTGGCGGGAGACCTGTTCAGTCTGGCAGACTCGAGGCGGATGTTTCCGGTGATTGCGGCGGGGGCTGCCGTGGGCAACATTCTGGGTAACGCTCTGGCTGCACTGCTGGCGGTGCTTTTTGCTCCCACCGGGGGCGGCACGGTTTGGACCATGAGTATGACCGCCCTACTCTATGGGCTTTCCCTGCTGCTGATTC
>JACMOA010000158.1 GCA_014378225.1 Deinococcales bacterium
CTTGTATTACAAGGGAAAATACGGCCAGTTTTCCCTGTTAGATTGAACCGCAAACGCTGAACGCGAGCAGGCCCGCTAGGTGCTGTTCTGCTCAAGACGCCGACCTGATTTTGGCATTCAGTGTTTGCAATGTGCGAAGCGCAATCTTACCCCTCGAGCCGAACTTTAAACGGATTAAAATTGGTATTCTGGTCGAAGGTGTCCACGCCTTCGGCCTTTTTTAATTTGTTCACCACAAGGTAGGTAACGGGGGTCATCAGGATTTCGATGCCCACCTTGAATACGTAATTACTGGCAATAATGCTGATTAGAACGTCGCTTGGTAGGGTTCCAGCAAAAGCAATCAGGCAGAACACCACCGTATCTACCGCTTGACCTGCCACTGTACTTCCCACCGTGCGGGTCCACAGGTGTTTACCGCCCGTTCTGACCTTGAGCCGCGCCATCACAAAAGCGTTGACAAAACTGCCCAGCCAGTAAGCCGCCAGACTACCCAGCACAATGCGGGGAACGAAGCCCAGAATGCTCGAAAAAGCTGTTTCCCCGCCGCGCTTGAGCCACTGGGCTTCACCAGGAAGAGCGCCAATCAGCAGGAACGTGAGCGCCATCAGCAGGGACGCCACAAAGCCAATCCAGATGACGCGCCGCGCCCGAGCATAGCCATAAACCTCGGTCAGCACGTCTCCGAAGATGTAGGCGATGGGAAACAGCAGCGTGCCGCCGTCAAACACGCTGAGATTGACGGGACCCAGGCTAAACCAGTGCAAATCCACAAATTTGGCGCTCGAGGCCACATTACTAATCAACAAATCCGCTACAAACAGCCCCACGATGAAATCCAAATACTTCATGCTTCCTCCAGCTACAGAGAAAATAGCTCTGCGCTCTTCAAAACTTGCGCTCGAGCAGATAACCCGAACCTTGTCAGTGTAGCAAAAGAAAACCCACCCTCCTTCGAGCGTTTGTGGAAAACTCTAAAGCAGCCATTTTTCAGCTTCAAAGCAGTCCCCGTTCCAGAAAAGGGTTTATCCCTCGAGCGAACCCCCCTAAAACCCTTAAAGCCATACAGTTTCTCAGGGCCAGCGGTGCTACTTTTAGGCGTGAATCGCGTGTTAACCTTCCACCGCTGCCTTCCACACAGCCAAATTTTTCTGCCGCACAAATTCACCTGAGTGCGGACCTCCAATTCAACTCTTAAACCTCTTGTAACCTCTTTCTCAAGGAGCCACATGCAGCATCCGAATACCCTAGGCGAACTTCTCAACCTTCCCGAATACGCAGGCCGCAAGCCGTTTGATGGTAAAAGCCGAAAGGTGCAAGACGAGGTACGTCACAACCTCATTCGCAAGCTTCGAGGTGGCGACAAGCTGTTTCCCGGCATCGTGGGCTTTGACGACAGCGTGATTCCGCAACTGGTGGGTGCATTGTTGGCCCGTCAAAATTTCATTTTGCTGGGTCTGCGTGGACAGGCCAAGAGCCGCATTCTGCGGGCCATCACCTCACTGCTGGACGAGTATATTCCCACTATGGGTGGTCTTGAGGTGAACGACGACCCGCTCAACCCCATCACCGCCGAGGGCAAAGCCCATCTCGAGGCGCACGGACTCGAGCTTCCCCTGAACTGGGTTCACCATGCAGACCGTTATGTAGAGAAACTGGCTACCCCTGACGTCACCGTGGCCGACCTGATTGGAGACGTAGACCCCATCAAGGCCGCCCGTTTGGGCACTTCGCTGGGCGATGTTCGCAGTATGCACTTTGGACTGCTCCCTCGAGCGAACCGGGGCATCTTTGCCGTGAACGAACTTGCTGACCTTTCGCCCAAAGTTCAGGTGGCGTTGTTCAACATCTTGCAAGAAGGCGACATTCAGATTAAGGGCTATCCCATTCGGCTCGAGCTGGATGTGATGCTGGTTTTCAGCGCTAACCCCGAGGATTACACCGCACGCGGTAAGATTGTGACCCCACTCAAGGACCGCATTGGCTCCGAGATTAGAACCCACTACCCGCGCACGGTGCAGGAAGGTATGAACATTACGGGTCAGGAAAGCTACGTGGACTCGAGCGTGCAGGTTCCTACCTTTATTGCCGAATTGATTGAAGAAATTGCGTTTCAGGCGCGGGAAGATGCACGGGTAGACAAGCTCAGCGGGGTTTCTCAGCGCTTGCCCATTTCCCTGATGGAGCTGGCGAGTGCAAGTGCTGAGCGCCGCGCCTACACCCAGAACGTGCCTGCGGTGGTGCGCCCACTGGACGTGTACTCGAGCCTGCCCGCCATCACCGGAAAGCTGGAACTCGAGTACGAAGGAGAACTTAAGGGTGCAGACAGCGTGGCCCGCGAAATCATCCGCAAAGCGGCGGGGCAAGTGTACGCCCGCGTGGTGAGTGCCAACACCGACAAGCTCGAGAAGTGGTTTGATGAAGGCAACGTGTTCAAGGTTCCGCAAGACGGCCCTGCCAAAGACGCGCTCGAGAGTATGCGTCAGGTTCCCCAGTTGCTCGAGACCGCGTTTAAATTCTCCAGCGACTCGAGTGAGGCCCACCGCCTCAGCGCGGCAGAATTTGTGCTCGAGGGTTTGTATGGACGCAAGAAGCTGAGTAAAGCCGAAGAGATGTATGCAGCGGCAGAACCGGAAACCCAGAGAAAAGGTGCAGGACGCTGGAATTGATTTAGGTTGCTCGAGCGCTTTTGATTCCAGCTTTATCTCGAGCGCCTAAACTACTGAACAGGAAACCTTATGAATATCAAGCAACTGATTTTGTGGGCCTTTGGTGTTGGTTCGCGGTTGAGGGAGTCCTCGTAATCGGCGTTTCGTTCGTTGCACTGTTTGGCTTTCTGACCTTCAGCCTCTTTGGTGCGGCTTGGGGAACACTGCTCACCGCGTCGCTCGTCCTGCCCTTCATGTGGGGTGTCTCCCGCTGGTCGTTGCTGCCCTGGTTTCGGCGGTTGTCGCTCGAGCGCTCCAATTGACCTCTCGTAAAACCTCTCCTCGAGTTCTTCTAATTGAGGAATTCTCCTCCACAAACCGAGGAATAAAATGCCTAAACTGACCCGTTATTCCAAGTTCGAGAATGAACTCGATTCGCTCGAGAGCGCCGACATCATGCAGATGATTCAGGAAGCGCTTTTGGGCAACAACGTCAATAATCCCTACGACCCCGACCCGGACGCACGCCCGGATATGGACGACCTGTTCAACGCCATTCTCGAGGCGCTGGCCGAGCGCAACATGATTCCCGACGATATGCTCGAGGAAGCCATGAACGCCGATAACATCGAGGACACCAAGATTGGCGAACAGATTCGGAAGATGATGGACCGCCTTCAGCAAGATGGTTTCATTCGCCGCGAGATGGACGAAAACGGTCAGGGTGGAACCGGAGGCGTGGGCGACAGCAAATTTCAGCTTACAGACAAATCCATTGATTTCCTGGGCTACAAAAGTCTGCGGGACCTGATGGGTGGCCTGGGCCGCAGCTCGAGCGGACACCACGACACCCGCGAATACTCGAGCGGGGTGGAACAGACCGGAGAAACCAAGAAATACGAATTTGGCGATACCCTTAGCCTGGATACCACCGCCACGCTGTCCAACGCGCTGCCACGCGGCATCGAGAACATCACCGAGGATGATTTAGTGATTCGGCAGAGCGAGTATTACTCGAGCGCCGCCACTGTGGTAATGCTGGACTGCTCTCACAGCATGATTTTGTACGGCGAGGACCGTTTCACGCCTGCCAAACAGGTGGCTCTGGCCCTGGCACACCTGATTCGGACCCAGTACAGCGGCGACAGCCTCAAATTTGTGCTGTTTCACGACAGCGCCGAGGAAGTGCCGCTGAGCAAGCTGGCCCAGATGCAAGTCGGGCCGTATCACACCAACACCGCCGGGGGCCCCCGCCTCGCGCAGCAGCTTCTGAAGCGCGAGAACAAGGATATGAAGCAAATTATCATGATTACCGATGGGAAGCCGTCGGCGCTGACCCTGCCAGACGGGCGCATTTACAAGAACGCTTATGGCCTGGACCCTTACGTACTGGGGCAAACCCTGCGCGAAGTGGCCCAGTGCCGTAGAAGTGGAATTCAAATCAACACCTTCATGCTGGCTCGAGACCCCGAATTGGTGGGGTTTGTAAAGCGGGTGAGCGAGATGACTCGAGGGAAGGCTTACTTCACCACGCCTTACAACATTGGTCAATACGTGCTGATGGATTTTGTGAGCAACAAAACCAAAGTGGTGAATTGACGCTCGAGCATGGCGTTTGGACAGCCCTCCTTCAAAACAGTTTGAAATTGTTTGGACCAGTAGAAAAGTTTAGGCGGTATTTACATCGAATTAGGGTAAGTTGAGGAATGTCAGCGGCGTCCCTCACGCTGTTACGCCCCTGGTTTACCGTTCCCATAGGTGCGGTTCACCAACTCAGAGGAAAACGACACTCCCTAGCAAAGGACGCGGTAAGATACTGGAGATATGGGACCACAGGATAGCACCCTACTGTATGGCGGCAGCGCTGGATTTGTCGAGGGCTTGTACGAGGATTACCTCCAGGACCCTTTGAACGTAAGTAACGAGTGGCGTGAGTATTTTGACGAATTGCGGGTTCTGGGACTGGGCGGAGAAATCGCGCACGGCCCGGTTCAACAGGCTTTTCTTGAGCTGGCGCGTCAGAAGAAAGGCACGGTGCTGTTCGAGTCCGCGCAGACAGACGCAGACGGCAGAGCGCCCGTCACCTACGGGATTAGCGCTCTGATTGGCGCTTACCGCGCACAGGGCCACCTCGCGGCCAAGACTAACCCGCTGCACCTGAAACCGCAGGAGCGGGTAGAAGAACTGGAGCCAGCGTATTATGGAATTCTCGAGCATCAACTCGAGGTTAAAGTTTCGGATGGGCGCTTTTCGGGGCCGCTCACCGAGGTGCTCAAACAGCTCGAGGCCACCTACTGCGGCTCGATTGGGTTCGAGTTCGCCTACCTGCCCCGGCTCGAGCGCGAATGGCTCCAGGCGCGGATTGAACAGGGTTATGGGCGAAGAACTTCCTCGAGTGAGGACAAAAAACGCCTGCTGAATAAACTCACCGCCGCCGAGGGACTCGAGCGCTATTTGGGCGTGCGCTACGTGGGCCAAAAGCGCTTCTCGCTCGAGGGCAGCGATTCACTCATTCCCATGTTAGACCGCCTGATTCTGGACGGCGGTAAGTTGGGGGTGAAGGAAATCGTGATTGGTATGGCCCACCGGGGCCGTCTGAACGTGCTCATCAACACTTTTGGCAAAAAACCATCGGATTTGTTCAAAGAATTTGAAGGCAAGAAGGTTTACGACCCAGAGGTTTCCGGCGACGTGAAGTACCACATGGGCTTCTCGAGCGACGTGAAAACCGAGGGCGGTCCGGTCCACCTGGCACTGGCTTTCAACCCCAGCCACCTCGAGATTGTGGGTCCGGTGGTAGAGGGTTCGGTGCGGGCGCGGCAGGACCGACGCGGCGTGGGCGGTAAGCGCGAAGTGGTTCCGGTGCTCATCCACGGGGACGCGGCCCTACCGGGACAGGGTGTAGTGGCTGAAACGCTCAATTTATCCGGTCTGCGTGGCTTTTCTACCGGAGGCACAGTTCATATTGTTATCAACAATCAAGTGGGCTTCACCGTGTCGGCGCTCGAGGATGCCCGCTCGAGCCGTTACTGCACCGACATTGCCAAGTTTGTGGACGCTCCGGTGTTTCACGTCAACGGCGATGACCCCGAAGCCTGCGCCTTTGCCACCCAACTTGCGCTCGAGTACCGCATGGAGTTTGGCAAAGACAGCTTTGTGGACCTGATAAGCTACCGCAAACACGGTCACAACGAGTCCGACGAGCCGTTTATGACCCAGCCGATGATGTACCGTCTGGTTCGCGCCCACCCCGGAACCCGCGCCCTGTACGCGGGAGTGCTCGAGAAGGAAGGTACGCTCAATGCGGGTGAAGCCAGTGCGCTCGAGACCCAATTCCGGGCCGCGCTCGAGGCTGGGGAAGCCGTTACAGAGGCTGCCCAGACCGATTTCAACTCGTTGTTTGCCGTTAAGTGGCACGATTACCTACATACCGACTGGCGTGACGAGACTGCCACGGCGGTTCCACTCGAGCGCTTGCAAGAAATTGGGGCCAAGCTGGTGGAAATTCCTGAAGGGTTCACCCTGCACCGCGCTGTAGACAAGGTGATTAAAACTCGTTCTGAAATGCTCGAGGGAAAAACCCCGCTGGACTGGGGCTTTGCCGAGGCGCTGGCTTACGCCACGCTCGTCACCGAGGGCCACCGGGTCCGCTTGACCGGACAGGACGCGGGGCGCGGTACTTTCAGCCACCGCCACGCGGTACTGCACGACCAGAACACCCCAGACATTCCCGAAGGCGAGATTTATGTCCCGCTCGAGCACGTCTCACCAGGACAGGCCCCGTTTGAGGTCATCGATTCTACCCTTTCAGAAGAAGCGGTGATGGCCTTCGAATATGGTTACACCAGTGCCGAACCCAGCACAATGGTGCTGTGGGAAGCGCAGTACGGCGACTTCGCCAACGGCGCTCAAGCGGTGATTGACCAGTTTATATCGGCGGGAGAAAGCAAATGGCAACGCCTCAGTGGCCTCACCCTGCTGTTGCCGCATGGCTACGAGGGCCAAGGACCCGAGCACTCGAGCGCTCGCCTTGAGCGCTACCTACAACTGTGTGCGGAGGAAAATATGCAGGTTGCTGTTCCCAGCACGCCCGCGCAGATGTTTCACCTGTTGCGCCGCCAGCAGGTGCGCCCCTACCGTAAGCCGCTGATTATCATGTCGCCCAAGTCCATGCTCCGCAATAAACTCAGCGTTTCTACGCTCGAGGAACTCTCGAGTGGCACTTTTCAAAGCGTCATCCCAGATTTGGAAGTCAAATTTGCCTCGAGAGTGGTAATTTGCAGCGGAAAATTGTACTGGGAGCTGTGGGAAACACGCGAGAAAGCCGAGCGTAAAGATGTGGCTATTGTACGCCTCGAGCAGCTTTATCCCTTTCCAGACGTGGAACTCCAAGCTGCGCTCGAGCCGTATGGAAACGCCGAAATCGTCTGGGCGCAGGAAGAACCTGCCAATCAGGGTGCGTGGTTCATGCTGCGCGAGGACCTTCAGGACTGTATGGGACTGGGCCAGCGATTGAGTGTCTCGAGCCGTCCGCGCAGCGCGGCCCCGGCAGTGGGCTATAACGCCCGCCATGTGCTCCAGCAACAAGCAGTGATTGAAGGTGCTCTGGGCCTGAGTTCTGAAGATAAGGATGAAGCTCGAGAAGCGGTGGAGACAACTCAGAAGACCAAGATTGCGGCGGTGGATTGAGCTTGTTGTCTAAGTGCCGAGGTGTTGCGCCTCCGGCTGTCTGTCTTGTCCCAACTACAGCACCTGACGGGCTGGGCCGCTTGACCTGAACGGCACCTCACGGGCCAGGTCGTGGGTAATTAGTCATTGGTCATTGGTTGGTCTGCTCTCGAACGCCCAAAATCAAACCGACCAAGAACTAAAAACCAACGACCCGCCGGAGGCGTAACGCTTTAAACTTACTCACCAACCCAACCACACACATCGGATTAGAATAAGACTTGCACATGTCCGGCTCGAGCAAGGGGCCGGAACCTTTTTGAGGTAAATACACGTTATAGAGGGAGAAATATGATTGTAGAGGTCAAAGTTCCCGAGTTTGCCGAGAGTATCAGCGAAGGCACCCTGCTGGATTGGATGAAGAAACCGGGCGAAAAGATTGCTCGAGACGAAGTTTTGATTGAAATCGAGACCGATAAAGTGGTGCTCGAGGTGCCGTCCCTGACTGAAGGCGTGATTGTGGAAGTGCTGGCTAAGGGCGGCGAGACGGTTGTGAGTGGTCAGGTGATTGCTAGGGTAGATACAGAAGGTGTTGCTGGGGCTGCCCTGCAGGTAAAAACCCCGAGCACGCCTGCGAATGCTGCCATCAACGAACCCGGTCACGGTGGAAGCAGTGAAGGAAACACCGTTGCGGACGGGTCCTCGAGTGCAACGGACACACGGTCTTCGAGCGTTAACCCTAACGATTTAAGTCCTGCGGTTCGCAAGCTGGTAGCTGAAACCGGAATGGACCCCGCCGCGATTGTCGGAACGGGGAAGGGAGGCAAAGTTACCAAAGGAGACGTGCTCGAGCACCAAAGAGAGCCTGCGGCTGCCCTCTCGAGCGCCTCTGTTCGGACTCCGGTGCAAGCTCCAGTTCAGGCCAAAGCACCTGCGCCCACCATCTCCGTGCCTCAAGGTGGAAATCGGCTCGAGCAGCGGGTTCCCATGACCCGGATTCGCGCCCGTATCGCGCAGCGCCTGAAGGAAGTGCAGAACACGGCGGCCATTCTGACCACCTTCAACGAGGTGAACATGGCCCCGATTATGGAGCTTCGTAAAAAGTATCAGGAACAGTTCGTGAAAAAGCACGGCATCAAGCTGGGCTTTATGTCCTTTTTCGTGCGGGCCGTTACCGAGGCGCTCAAGGCGTATCCGGCGGTTAACGCCTCAATTGATGGGCAAGATATTGTGTACCACAGCTTTTTTGACATTGGAATTGCGGTCTCGAGCGAACGCGGTCTGGTGGTTCCCATCCTGCGCGACACCGATTCCCTGGGTCTGGCTGACATTGAAAAAGAAATCGGCAATTACGCGGTCAAGGCCAAAAACAACAAACTCACGCTCGAGGACATGTCCGGCGGCACGTTCAGTATCACCAACGGCGGAACCTTTGGCTCGATGCTTTCCACGCCCATACTGAACCAGCCGCAGAGCGCGATTCTGGGAATGCACAACATTGTGGAACGCGCCGTGGTGGAAGATGGTCAGATTGTGGCCCGTCCCATCATGTATCTGGCCCTCAGCTACGACCACCGCATCATTGACGGACGCGAGGCGGTGCTGTTTCTGGTGACGATTAAAAATCTGCTCGAGGACCCGGCGCGACTGTTGTTGGACCTTTAAGATTTCAGACATCAGACTACAGACTTCGGGAAATGCGCTCGAGCTAGAGATTTTTTAGAACTGTGGCTGGCCTGGAACGCCCTCACCCTGCCGCTCTACAGCTTTCCCCATCCTGAAACCGGGAAAGGGGTTGGGGTGGGGGCGCTTTTGCTCGAGGACCGTGTAGCTCGAGGACCGTGTAGCTCGAGGCATTCGACTTGTTGAACAAAAGGTAAACTAAAACTATGGAAATCTTCGATGTACTGGTGATTGGCGGCGGTCC
>JACMOA010000159.1 GCA_014378225.1 Deinococcales bacterium
CCAGGCCCACCGAGCGCATGGTGCGGTCCATTAAAAAGGCGGCGCGGGCCATGTAGCCGCTGTCCTCGAGAAAGCTCATGGCCAGATACAAAATCAGCAGGGTCGGTACAAAGGACAGCACCGTTCCCACACCGGGAATGAGTGCGCCGTTGACCAGTGCGCCAAATACGCTGGGCAGGTCACGCAGCAAGGACGCGGCCCAACCGGAAAGCGTGTCTTGCAGCGGCCCCCCGATGAAGCCCACAAACGGAGCGCCCACCGAGAAGGTCAGCCGGAACACCAGCAGCATCGAGAGCAGAAACAGCGGGATGCCCAGGATAGGGTGTAGCGCCCATTTATCCACCCGCTCGGTGAGGGTGCGGCGGTGCTCGAAGCTGGGAATGGTGCTTTTAGCGATGCGGTTGGCCTGAGCGTAACGCACCTCGGCCAGCTCGAGCAGGGGTTCGATTCCCTCTCTCGAGAGCGCGTCGGTTAGCGCGTCGGACTGAGTGACGAGGGTTCCGTGTCCGGTGATACTCAGCTTCGAGCGCAAACTGGGGTCGCCCTCGAGCAGGTTGAGCGCCACATAGCGGTGGGTGTGGGGCAGCAGTTTCTCAAAGGGTTGCGCGGCGACCTCGAGCAGATGCGCAGCGGCCTCGAGTGCGGCGGGATAGGTGGGCCGTAGGGTGGACGGTGCGGGCGGTTCGGCCATGAAGCGCAGTAAATCCTTGACCCCTTTGCCCTGCGAAGCCACCATCGCTACCACGGGGACGCCCAGCGCCCGCTCGAGCGCTCGGGGGTCCACGGTCATGCCCTTGTCCTGGGCCTCGTCCATCAGGTTCAGCGCCACCACCATCGGCAGCCCGAACTCGAGCGCTTGCAGGGTCAGGTACAAATTGCGCTCGAGGTTTCCGGCGTCGAGCACGTTGACAATCAGGTCGGGTTTATCCTCGAGCAGCGCGGTGCGGGTGATGAGTTCCTCGGGGGTATTGGGCGACAGGCTGTACGCGCCGGGAAGGTCGGTGAGGTGGATGGGTTTGCCCTGGTAAAACAGGTGCGCTTCACGCTTTTCCACCGTGACGCCGCTCCAGTTGCCCACGGTCATCTGAGTGCCCGCCAGCGCGTTGATGAGCGTGGTTTTGCCCACGTTGGGATTACCGAGAACCAGCACCACCCGCTCACGGGTTGGGCTGCTCGAGGAAGTTTTGGAGTGGGTATGTAGCATGGTTGGGTGGTGGGAAGCAGGGAGTGGGTGGTGGGGTACAGAGGTTTAGATTTTCAGGCGCTCGAGTATGCAGATTGGAGGGTCAAGAAAGAGGTTTGGTTCCCACGCGGCTCGAGCGGCCACGACCTACTTCCCACTCCCCATCTCTACGTAAATCAGCTCGAGGTCTTTGCGGCGCAGGGCAAAGTGAGTGCCGCCCGCAATCACCTCGAGTGGGTCGCCCATCGGCGCGGCGCGAACCAGCGTCACCCTAGCTCCCGGCACGAAGCCCAGCTCGAGCAAGCGTTTACGCAGTGGGTGCTTGCGGTCAATGCCCTCGAGCGTGGCGCTGTGACCGAGCGCAAGGGTGGAGAGTGGGGAACCCGTGAAGAGCATAGCTCAATCCTGAGCTTATAAGTCGGAATTGTCAAGAACAGGGGTCCCACTACGCCTGTTAGCAGGAATGGCTCTCAAAAGTTGTCTAGGTATAAAAAGCACTGCTCGAGCGGGGCAAACCTATACGAAATGGATAGGTTTGCATCACCGTTTTACGCGCAGTTTGAAACTATCCAATGATGCCTTTTTAAACCCCATTCCTACCTTTGGTCACACTTGTTTCTTAAACCCGTTGTCTAACCTGAACTTGGTGAAAGCAAGCGGCGTACAGTGTCGGCATAAACCTCGAGCGCGGCGTCCTGGCCTAGTAAAATGCTCTGTAAGAAAAAACCCTGCACCAGCGCCAGCATGATTTGTGCAACCCCCGAAGGCTCGAGGTTGGTCTGCACTGTGCCTTGCGCCTGTGCTCGCTTTACTATGTCTGCAAATTGCCCAAGCAGCAAGCGGAAGGCGATTTCTCCGCGCTGACGGATAGTTTCGTTGCGCCGCGCCTCTGACCAGAACTGGGGCATAAGCTGGGTGAACGGTTGAAACGGGGTGTCTTGAAGGCCCTGAGTAAGCAGCCGGAGAGCGTCTATCACTGTATCGGCTGGACTGCTCGAGGTGGCGTGCGCCTGGGCAAAACGCCCCACCAGGCCCTCGAGATAGCGGTCAATGATGGCCCCAATCAAGTCGTCTTTGCTGGCAAAATAGCGATAGACGCTGCCCGCAGATAAGCCGCTGGCCCTCACCACATCAGCCATGCTGGTGGCGTGAAAGCCCTGGGCAGCAAAACAGGTGGCGGCGGTACTGAGAATCTGGTCTCTGCGGCCTGCCAGATGGGTATCGGAAACTTTGGGCATCTTTCTAAAATAAAGTGAATGTTCGTTCTTGACAAGCGCGGGGATTAGGATTAAGCTTTTTAAAAAGAATGAACGTTCACTTTTGGTCACATCCTGAACGTTCGCTCGAGCAGAAATACAGGAATAATGCCAAGTTACGCTCAGGAGATTCCAAAACCGTAGCTGTGAAAGCGGGTGGAAGCTGAAATGACCCAGGGTTGGGCCTCGAGTTCAACACAGCGATGCTCTAGGGCGGTCTCGAGCTAACCCACCCTTGTCTAGACAAACTCTATAATTAACCCTGGATGAGCATGACCTTCACATGAATTAATCTAGGCAACATTAGTAGACTGTATCCGGTGGGGTGCTCGAGCAGAGAAGTAGAAAGGAGCGTGTTGTAATGAAGAGTTATCTGAAGTACACCATTTTGGTCGGACTCGTTGCTGGAACCGGTCTGGGTAGCGCCCAGGATGCTAAAACATTGAATGTAGGGGTGATGTACGCTTACAGCGCACAGGGTAAAAATGACCGTGCTTTCAATCAGGCAATGGCTGACGGCATGACCCGAGCCAGCCAGGATTTCCCGGTTAAATTCAAAGAGTTCATCCCCTTGAAGAGGGGAGTAGACGCTGCGCTCGAGCGCTTTTCTAAAGAACCTTTCGATATGGTGGTGGGCGTCAGTTTTGAGTATCTGGACCTGATGAACAAAACCGCTGCGCTGGGAACCTCCAAAGCCTACGTGCTGGTGGACGCGGCTTCAGACAAACCCAATGTCAACAGCATCATTTTCCGTGAAGAGGAAGGCTCTTACATGGTGGGCTACCTTGCGGCGCTCAAAACCTCGACGGGTTCGGTGGGCTTCGTGGGCGGTATGAATATTCCGGTGATTCAGAGGTTTGAAGCCGGATACACCGCCGGAGCGCGGGCCGCACGTCCGGGGGTGAAGGTTTACAGCGCTTATATCGGCAACACGCCCGCTGCTTTTGACAACCCTAAAGCCGCACAGCGCGTGGCGGAAGTGCTCAAGAAAAAAGGTGTAGACATCATTTTTTCGGCAGCAGGCGTGTCCGGTAATGGGGTTATTGAATACGTGAACGGGATGCAGTGCCTCAAAGCCTCCGAGTTGCCGCAGGGTATGAAGTTCACGAGTAACCTTTATAAAGATTTGCCCAAAGCCAAAACCTACAACACAAAGTGTGCCGGAGACACCCGCCCCATGTTCTTTATTGGGGTAGACATCAATCAGAACTACCTGGGAGACACTGATAAAGACCCTAAAACGCTCAACCACGGCCTCACCAGTATGGTTAAGAACGTGGATGTAGCGGTGTACAGCGCTATTCGGGGCCTTTCTCAGGGTAACTTCAAAACCGGAGTGGTCAGCCTGGGCCTCAATGAAGGGGGCGTGGGGTATTCGGTGGACAAGTACAATGGCGCTCTCATCAGCAAGGGTGAGTTTGCCAAGCTTCAGCAGGTGGTTAAAGAAGTGGGCCTGGGGAACTTGAAAGTTCCCATCAAGCGTTAAGCAAACAAGCGTCCATTATATTGACCTTTCAGCGCCCCTCGAGCAATTCTTCCACTGCTCGAGGGGCGCTTACTCTGCCCAGTTTCAGGCGATTGAGGGCAACTTCAAGCTCGAGCGGGTGCTCGAGCAGAAATCTATTCCAGACCTGTTCTCTCAGCAAATTCTCGAACCACGCCACACTCTGGGCCTGTCGTTTTGCCATTACACCCTCTCCCAACACATGGACGTACTCGAGCACTGCCTTCCAGACCTCGGGAATACCCGCGCCGCTCAGGGCGCTGGTATTCAAAACCCGAGGTCTCCACAGGGCATCGTGCGGGGTCAACAGGCCCAGTGCGCTCTCGAGTTCAGCCTGTGCGCGGCGGGTATCGGCTTCGTTCAGGTCGGCTTTGTTGACCACCACCACATCGGCCCGCTCCATGATGCCGCGTTTGATTCCCTGTAGTTCGTCGCCCGCATTGGGCAGGGTCAGCAGCAGCAAAAAATCGGTCATGTTGGCCACGGCGGTTTC
>JACMOA010000160.1 GCA_014378225.1 Deinococcales bacterium
ACAAAGCTGGAGGAATTCGGCTCGAGGTGGTGGGCGAGGGAACGGCAGATGCGGATAAAAGGGCGCTCGAGCGGGCGCTGACCAACCTGGTGGACAATGCGCTACGTTACGCCAAAAGCCGGGTTCGGGTTGCGGTCACTGCCCACGAAATTCGCATTTTTGACGACGGCCCCGGCTTACCGGGAGCGCTCGAGGAACTGGCCCAACCGTTCAACGCGCAGCCCGTCACCATCGCGGGACAGCAGTTTACGGCTGGAACTGGAGGGCTGGGGCTTTACATTGCCCGCCGCATTCTGGAGGCGCACGGCGGGGCGCTCGAGCATGAGAAAACCCAGGTAGGGACGGCGTTAGTGCTGCGGTTGAAGTAAAGGATACTGAAAGCAAAACTCTCGAGATGAGGACCAAACCAAGACGCTTTGAGGCGGCTCAAGCGCTCTAATCATCAAGGGCGGATTAGAGTTCCCCTATGAAAAACTATTCTCTGGTTGCAGCGGGTCTGCTGGTTCTGACCCTGCTGGGCGGCGCTCAAGCGGGCGTTAAAACCACGTTCTACTCGGAAGGCCCCTCGATTCGAGCAGTGACTCGGGTACAAGCGAGTCGGGTACAGGCGACTCCAGTGCGTTATGTGTGGCGTTCGGCGGGCGTCAAGACCCTAAAAACTTACAAAACCTCCGCTCGAGTGCTGAAGACAGTGCAAAATCCAGGCCGTCAAGGAACTGTGAGACAGGTTCAAGTGGCAGCCTTGGGAGCCTGTGTCCTGCGGACCAATCTTCCGTTCAGTTTTCGCCGGGTATTTGGCAGTGTGGTAACTTACCGCAGCAGTTGTCCCATCGGAACAGTGCGCCTGAAAGTGCGCCTCGAGCCAAAAAGTGCAATCCGGGTGTATCAGGCCGAAAACGTGACCCCACGCATTTATACTCTGCGGCTTTACCGAGTCGCAGCGAATGGCCGTTTGCAGGCCACCAAACAGGTTCGCACCACCACCGTGCTTCAGCGCAGCCCGGTTTTGAGCACAGTTTCTTTTAAACTCTCGAGCTAAGAAAAAGCGCTCTGCAAACGCTGAACGTCCAACGCCTAAAGCTGCTCTGCGTTGGACGTTCAGCGTTTGCAAATTTAGAGCCAAATCACCTCAACCTCGTTTCCCGCTTCCACCTTTTGACCCGCTTCCACCACCACCAGCGCGTTATTCTCGACCATCGAACGCAGCACACTCGAGCGCTGGTCTACAAAATCACTCACGGTAGGGTGTCCATTTTCAAACTCGAGTTTGGCCCGCCAGTAGGCCCGTTTGTCTGGCACGCTCTTGAACGGTGTAGTAGCCCTAGCTTTGAGAATGCGGTGCGGTGCGTCTTTGCGCTCGAGCAACTTATAAAGCGCACTTTTGACGATAATCTCAAACACCAGCAAACTCGAGACCGGATTTCCGGGCAGCCCAAACACGGGAAGGTTGTTCCAGCGCCCCAGCATGGCGGGTCCGCCAGGGCGCAGCGCCACCTTCCAGAACTTCACTTCTCCTCGCTCAATCAATAGGTCGCGCACCAGGTCGTATTTTCCCATGCTCACCCCGCCACTGGTGAGCAATAAATCCACTTCACCCACGCTCGAGAGGGCGCTTTCCAGCTCCTCTACCCGGTCTACCGTGCGGGGTAGAATGATGGCTTGATGACCCAAAGACCGAATTTTGGCCTCGAGTCCGTAACGGTTAGAGTTGTAAACCCCGCCGGGGGGCAAATCCTCGCCCGGTTCGTAAATTTCGTCCCCGGTGCTCAGCAGCGCAATTCTGAGCGGGCGAAAGGTCGGCACTCGAGGGTGTCCCATCGCCGCACACAGCGCCAGAGTGGACGAATTGAGCAGTGTGCCTCGCGTCAGGCCAATCTGTCCCCGCTCAAAATCCGACCCCCGTTCACGAATATCCGACGCTCGAGCGGGCTGAAACACCTTCACTCCATTTCCTACAAACTCGAGCTTTTCCACTGGAATAATTCCATTGGCTCCGTCTGGCACGGGTGCTCCAGTATAAATCCTCACCGCTTCACCCGGTTTCACCCGGCTCGAAAACACCGACCCCGCCGCCACCTCACCCACCAGCTCGAGCAGGGTTGGACTTTCTGGCGAAGCGTTCAAAGTGTCCTCTACCCGGCAAGCAATCCCGTCCAGGGCGCTGTCATCCAGACTGGGATGGTCCACTAAAGCACTCAAATCTCGAGCCAGGGTCAGGCCGTAGGCTTCAGGGAGTGAAACCTCTCGAGCGTCCGGCTGCTTCAATTCGCGCTCGAGAGCCGCTATGGCGTATTCGACAGAGACGTTCATGGGAAAGGACATGGGATGACTATAGGGTTTTCGGTTATCCGTTTTCGGTTCAGAGATATGGAGCGATTAGCTTAACAGTGTGCTCGAGCATTACATGTCTACCAACCCTCTCATACCAAGTTGCCTTGAAGAAGTTCCATCTCTTCAAGGCCGAGTGGAGCGAGAAAACTAGAATACCGGGTTGCTGTTTTGTATTTCCATCCTGGTGCTTTTTCTGGGGTATAAAGTAATGAAAGCAACTTGATATCACCTGTCTTGGACAAAGCGGCACCTACCGGGCGTCTTGGTCTGAACGGCACCTTCCGGGCTGGGCCGCCTGTCCGCCTCTCACTCTCTCGAGCGAAGCTGCCTCTCCCCCTCCCCTCATCACCTTTCCCTATAATCCCACTGTGCTTTTTAGACAGGTCATCTTGCCACGCTATCTGGTTCGGGAGGTGTGGCCTCTTTTTGCGGCGGGCCTCCTGTTGTTCGTGTTGTTGCTGTTTCTCGATGTCATTTCCACGGCAGCGGGTTCTGCACTTAAAAACCAAACCTCCTTTCTCACACTCGGCCAATACTTGCTATCTTATCTGCCCCAGGTGCTGCGCCGCGCCCTACCGCTGGCGATTCCTTTTGCAGTGCTCCTTGCACTGGGACGACTGGCCAAAGACAGCGAACTCAAGGTGGCTTATGGCGCAGGGGTCAGGCCGCTGGCCCTGCTGTACCCCCTGATGTTTTTTGGCCTGCTGGTAAGTGCTTTGGCGTTTGTGAACAGTGCGTTCGTTCAGCCCGCTGCCGAAACCCTTTTCAAACAGACTCAATACCGAGTTTTTTACAACACAGACTTGCCTCGCTATCAGAACATGTACATTAAAAGTGACGCGGTGAGTGGTGCGCTATTTTACGCTGGAACCGTCAATCAAAACGCGGATGGCAGAAGCGCTTTGCTCAGCGGCGTGATGGTCAAGCAAAAAAACAGTACCTATACTGCTTTAAACGGCGTTTGGGACCTCGAGAGGAAAACCTGGCTGCTCGAGAATGCCACCGAATACCAGAGTCCCGAACTTCCGCCGCGTCAACTTGCTCGAGTAACCTTTCCCTACAAGGCCCCGCTGCCCACTACCCTGGTTCCCGAAACCCTGAGTCTGAACGTGCTCTGGGATAACCTGCACTCGAGCATCTACAGCGGTACAGAGTTGCGTAAAGCGTGGTTCGATTTTCACCGCCGCTTTGCAGACGCGCTGACTGCCCTGTTTTTCGTGTTCGCAGCGGGCGCAATTGGGCTGCTGCTCCGCAATCAGGCCGGAGCCTTCATTGGGGTGGTGCTGATGATTTTTGGCTTTTACGTGGTCTGGACTGCCATGCCCAGTTTGGTGGGCTTTAACGCGCTGGCTCCGTGGCTGGCTGCGTGGCTGCCCAACTTCATGCTGGGACTGCTGGGCCTGAGCCTGCTGAGGCGCTTGTGGTAAGCGCTCGAGTGGATAAGCAGGGCGAGCCTCGTCGGAGGCGCTCGAGCCTGGGTGGACGGCTGGACGCTTACCTGCTGCAAGAGATTTTGCCACTCATGCTGGCCAGTCTGGTGGTGGTGGTGCTGCTGTTCGTACTGTACGCGCTTTACGAGGTGCTGGCTCCCATCCTAGCCAAAGGCGCGAGTCCACTGCTGGTGGTCCGTCTGATGGCCTTTTCACTACCCGAAGCCTTTGGACGGGCGCTTCCACTGGCGATGCTCTTTGCGGTGTTGCTGGGCTTTTCTCGGCTCTCGAGCGACGCCGAAATCAAAAGCATTCTGGCTGGAGGCATCGCCCCGCTGCGGCTGGCGGTTCCTATCATGACCCTCAGCGTGGCGGTGGCCCTGCTGAGTTTTGTCAACAACGAACTCCTGGTTCCTCGAGTGTCCAGTCAAGCTCAACAAACTCAGCGTGACATCGTGCTGGATAACCCTCGAGTGCTGGTCAGCGAAAAAGCTGTGTTTACCGATAACCTGAACCGGGCTATTATCGTGGACCGCGTGCTTTCCTCGGACCGACTCGAGGGGATTCAGATTGTGCATATGGCTCCTGGGGAACCCCCGCGTGAAATCATGACCGCAGACGCTGGAAAGCTCGAGCGGGGAAGCGCCACCATCGTACTGTTCAAGGGAGTTCGGGTGACGTACAGCAGCGCTCAGGTCGTCACCATCACCAATTTTGAAGAGGCCCGACTGCCGGTACGGGACCTGCAAGCCTCACTGGGACGTAGCACCGGGGCGGGTCAAGCCATGCGGACCCCCACCTCTCAACTTGTAAGCCAAATCCGCGAAAACAAAGCCAAAGGCTGGGCTACCGCAGACCTCGAGACCGCACTGAACCGCAAGTTTGCCGAACCCTTAGCGGCAGTGGCCTTTGGTTTTTTTGGCGTGATGCTGGCTTTGTACACCTTTCGGGCCGGAGCGGGTGTAGGGCTGGTCTGGACCTTACTGCTGACCTTTGCCTACTATGCCACCTGGAGCGTATTTCGGGTGATGGGCGAACAGGGGGCGCTACCTCCGGTGGTGGCGGCTTGGACCCCAGATTTGCTGTATGTGGTGGGTGGGGCGGTGTTGTGGGCGCTCTCGAGCCGTAGATAACAGGCCCTCGAGGAAACCTCTGACAAAGTTAGACCCAGAACCTTGCTGGCCGCTTTACAAACGCGAACGCTAAGCGCTAAAACAACCTAGACGTTGAGCGTTTGACGTTTGCAGTTAGGCAGAAGCCGCTTTTAGCGTACCAAACCTACTTTACAACCCTGCCTTCAGAGGGCATAATCATGCGGTATGCGTCAAATTGTTGTTGGCACGCGGGGCAGTACCCTGGCTCTCGCGCAAACTCGTCAGGTGGTGGCTCGGCTCACTGAAGAGTGGCCCGAAACTGATTTTCGTCTTCAAACCATTCAGACACGGGGCGACCTGGAAAAAGGGGTTTTGAAGGGAAATAAGGGCTTTTTCACCTCCGAAATTGAACAAGCTTTGCTCGAAAAGCGCATTGATATTGCGGTTCACAGCCTTAAAGACCTGCCCACCCAGAACCCTGAAGGTTTGGACATCGCTTCCATTCCGCGCCGGGTGGACGCTCGAGACGTGCTTGTGGGGCGGGCGGATATGAAATCGCTCAAGGACCTGCCGCCGGGAGCCACAGTAGGCACCTCGAGCGTGCGGCGCAAGGCGTTCCTGCGGGCTTTCCGTCCAGACTTGAACGTGATAGACCTGCGCGGCAATGTGGACACCCGCCTCAACGCGCTGGGCAGCGGCGAGTACGACGCCATCATCATCGCGGCGGCGGGCTTGATTCGCATGGATTTGCGTCACCGTATTGATGAGTTCATTAGCACCGACATCATGCTTCCGGCTCCTGGTCAGGGCGCACTGGCCCTACAAACCCGGATTGACGATGTGCTGACCGTCGAGGTGGCCTATTCCATCAACGACCCCGCGACCGACGACCGGGTATCGGCTGAACGCGCCTTTCTCGAGGGGCTATCTGCGGGCTGTATGGCCCCGGTGGGAGCACTGGCGACTCTACTGGGCGACATTCTCAAACTCGAGGGTTGGGTCTGCGCCCCAGACGGCAGCAATCTGATTCAGGGCAGCATTGAGGGAGACCCCTCAGAGTGCGAAGACTTGGGCCTCGAGCTGGCCGAGGATATGCTTAAACAGGGTGCCAAGTCGCTGGTAGAGGCGTAGTAGTAACCTCACAACTTCAACTCTAAATACAAGCCCGCTCGAGCCAATAGACCTCGAGCGGGCTTTACGTTTCCCATGTAATTTTAATTTCTCTTTAGTTTGTACACACCTTTAGTGTGCATAACAGTCTGTATAATTACATACAGAAACTATGTTAAAACGAAGCGCTTACTTTTTAGGGGTCATCAGTGTGGCCTTGACTTGGGGCGGCGGGTCAGGACTGGCTCAATCCGACGACCTTTTCTTGCTCAAAGTGGCTCCGGTGGCTCGCAAGCTCACCGTCTGGGTGGGAAACAGCACACCGCTAGAATTTCTCAACCTCGAGCGTATCCGTTTGCAGGACATCACTCCCTATCTCAAACCGGGTAACAATACCCTGCGGCTGAACTGGCAAGGTCTGAATAGCAACGGCGACGTTTCCCTGCGAACCCAGAGCGGCGAGGTGCTGCTCAACTACGTTCTGGATGAAACACGCCAACCCATGAACGGCAGCGTTCGCTTTACAGTTTTTCTTGAGGGCAAACAAAAAATTCTGGCCGCCCGCTCAAGCGAAACCCTCAGTCTGGGCGAGGCACAGCTCAACGTTACCCTCTCGAGTGGAATCCTGACCCTGACCCTGAACGGACAGTATCTGGGTGATTATGCAGGAACCAGTAACAGGGTCTTGCAAAATCTCAAACGCGGAACCAACCTGCTTAAAGTTCGCTGGAAAAAAGATTTTGGGGTGTCTCTACCGTTGGGTGCGCTCGAGCTGAAAAACAGTGACAATACCCAAATTTTAATGTGGAACACAGATAAAGTTCGCAGTCTCGAGGGTGAAGAGACACTGACTTTCAAATACCCATAATTGGGTAGTGGGTCAGGATTGAATGCCAACCCCAAGATTGTGTAGAGTCGGTATACCTAAAATCCCTGCTCGAGCATTCTAGATATACCCACGCCTCTTTTTTTCCCCGAGCGGAGGCCAGAATCCTAAACTCGAGCGCCTTAATCGTCGGTAAAATACTCGAACACAAAGTCGCCAATCCGCACATTATCCCCTGGTACGGCCCCAGCCCTCGCCAGACCAGAATATAGACCTTCGCGCTTGAACACCGTTTGTAGGTAGTCCACCGCGTCGTTCAAGTGGCGCTTGAAGCGGTTCAAACGGGCCTCAAACGGCCCTCCACGCACCACCCAGGTGCGCTCTTCGCCTTCTACCACCAGCTCGAGCGTGAGGCGCTCAATCCGCACTTCTTCACTCATTTCCTCGAGCGAGTGGGTTTGCGCCCACAGCTCACGGTCCGGCATCATCTCGAACAGGGTATCACGGATTTTTTCCAGACCCGTTCCCTCGAGCGCACTAATCGGGACGATGGGCAGGCCAAAATCCAGCAGCTCCTCGTTCACCATCTCAATCTCGTCACCCTCGAGCAAATCCACCTTGTTCAGCGCGATGAGTGCCGCACTCTCGAGCAGTCGGGGGTCGTAAGCCTCGAGTTCACCCTGAAGCGCTTTGAGGGTGGTTTTGGGGTCTCCATCGGCGGCCACCACGTAAATCAGCAGGCGCGTTCGGGAGATGTGGCGCAGGAACTCGAGGCCCAGCCCCTTACCCAGACTCGCGCCCTCGATAATTCCGGGAATATCGGCCAGGGTGAAGCGCTCGAAGGTGTTGAGTTCGCCGCGCTCCACCACGCCCAGAATAGGGGAGAGGGTGGTAAACGGGTACGCTGCAATCTCTGGGTTAGCCCTCGAGAGCGCCGCCAGCAAACTGGATTTGCCCGCGTTGGGGTAGCCTACCAGACCCACATCTGCAATAAGCCTTAGCTCGAGCCGGATTTTGCGGCGCTCCCCGATGCTGCCCTGCTCGGCAAAACGCGGAGCCTGACGCACGGCATTTACAAAAGCGCTGTTACCGCGCCCTCCGGTTCCGGCTTTGGCCACCCGCTTGACCTGACCCACTTCAATCAGGTCCGCAATCACCATACCGTTGTCGGCATCGAAGGCGGTGGTTCCCACCGGAACGTCAACAATCAAATCAGGACCGTCTGCTCCGTTGCGAAGGCGGCCTTCACCGTATCTACCATGTGCAGCGCGGTATTTGCGCTGACCCACCAAATCTTCCAGGCTGGTCACATTGTTGACGGCACGCAGATAAACCGTGCCGCCTTTTCCGCCGTGTCCGCCGTCAGAGCCGCCTTTGGGCATATATTTAGCGCGGTGAAAACTCATTGCGCCGTCGCCACCGTTTCCGGCGACCACTTCGATTTCTAAAATGTCACGAAAGGCCATGATTGCCTCCTACGGAGGCGCAGAGAGCTGAGAGCGGAAGGCAGAGAGCTTTTTGCTTGGCTCTGTCTTGCGCTCGAGCCTGTTCACGCCTCGAGAATATGAGTGTCCGATTCTCCGCGCAGTCCCAC
>JACMOA010000161.1 GCA_014378225.1 Deinococcales bacterium
AGAAAGAGTACGGATTCCGGCGTTGCTAGCCGAACTCTACGCACTTGGAGTCCCCTTATGCATCCTTGCACACAGGGTTTTCGTCGGGTCTGTGCATATCTGCAAGTCATGAGTATAACTAGAAACTCGAGGAAAGAACCGAAAACCGAGAACTGAAAACCTAATCCACATCCATCGGCTTGGTCGGTTCTCCCTCCGGCATCGGCCTGTGGTGTTCGAGCAGGGCGCGTTCCCTGGCGTCAAACAGCACCAGAACGGCCCAGACCGCTGCACTCGAGAGTACGAATCCCAGCGGACTGAAACTGGACTGGAATGCTGCCAATAGCAGCAGAACGGCGCTTGCTCCCATCCTCGAGTAGAACACGGTGCGGTTCACGCTCACCTCGGTTTCAGTTTGAGCCACGCACAGGCACAGCAGGTAGACCGCTCCGCCCCCGCTCATCAGCCATGCGGTCAGGCTCGAGATGTCACCCACAACGGCCAGCGTGACCAGCAGGTGAATTCCAGTGGTAAGGCAGGAAAGCGCTAGCATCATCGGTAGGTGAATATAGATATAGAGGCCCACCGAAGCGCCCTTTTTGAGCATCAGCCGCGAACCCAGGTTGAAGTAGACCCACCACAGACAGGCAGTGATGAAAAAGCCTGCTACCGCTACGCTTGCGGTTCCCAGAACCCAGTCCTTGCGGTCAATGCCCTGGGCCACCGCCAGAATTCCCTCGCCCAGCACAATCACCGTGAACAGTCCAAAGCGCTCTGCAATGTGTGAGGTATGCAGTGGAAGGTGCCTGGTGAGGTTGAGATTCATCAGCGGTAAGGACAAATCAAAGGCGAGTCCCATGCCCCACAGCGCGTAGCGGGCCGGACCCTCGAGCAGCAGGGACGCGCTCCATAGCGCAATGCTCACGGTGTAGCCCAGCGCGTAACGCCCCACCAGCGGACGGGCAGCGGGAACATGCCACCAAGCCCACACATTGAGTAAGACCGTAAAAATTCGTAGGACAACATACGCGAGGGCAAACCCGGTGGTCTTGCCGTCGTATACGTCTGAGAACTGCACCGCCATCGTGGTGACGCTCAGCATTCCACACAGCACCAGTCCCCGAAAAACCAAATCGTCGGTGTCAAAACGGTCTGCGTAAATGGTATAGCCCTGCCAGCCCACCCAGATGGGAACAAACAGCGCCAGAACCAGCCCCAAACTGTAGATTCCGGGGTGGTCAATCAGCAGGTGCGTGAGCTGCGAAATTGCCACCACAAACACCAAATCGAAAAACAGCTCGAGCCAACTGGCTTTACGTTCGTTCGGGTCCTCGAGCGCCCGGAGTTGCGGGGGGCGGATGAGCAGGTGGCGGAGGCGCACTCGAGCGGGGGTCATGAAAGGTCCTGCCAAAAAAGTCTTAATATCACGCTTCTATCGTGAACTATTAGCTCGAGCGGTGGATGCAAAACTGTTCAAGGCGGGTTCAGGCTCGAGAGTAAGGGTCTAGCCAGACTGAAGTTTGAGCGTCATACTCGAGGGGTGATTGTCACGGTTGAACTTCCCGATGCTCTGTTTCTGGAACTGGAGAATCTGGCCGAGGAGATGAGCCTTTCGAGGGATGACCTCTACACTTTAGCGCTCGAGGAGTACGCCAAAAAAAGGCGAGATGACCTGAATTCGGCCAAGCTCGACTCTTCATTTTGCGACCCATAAATTGGACGAGTTTGAGAAACGACTGCTCGAACATAACCTGAACAGTTTGCTCAAGGTGTAGTTGGAAGAGTAAATATAAACACTCAGTATAGAGTGAAACCCAAAAGTGAAAAAGCGGTCTCAATCAATTTTAGCGTACCCCATCCGGTGACAAACTCAGCCCTCCCAAAGCTCACCCTCGAGCGCTAAACTAACCTTACTAAACGGGAACCTCGCTCCACTCGAGCGCGGGTTCAGCACTTTCAAGCCGGGTACGGGCTTATCCTACCCAGGGAGAACACATGGCAAGCGATTTATTTGGGGCAAGAGAAGTTCTCGGCGAGCGCGGTGGTCAGAAGTTGTACTTTTACAATCTTCAGAAACTCGAGGGTCATGGTTTCGAGGTTTCAAACCTGCCCTTTTCCATCAAGGTGCTGCTCGAGAGTGTGCTGCGCGAAGCCAACAATTACGATGTGCTCGAGCAGGACGTGCGTAACGTGGCCTCGTGGGGCAAGCTCGAGACCGAAATCGAAATTCCTTTCAAGCCCGCTCGAGTGATTTTGCAGGACTTCACCGGGGTTCCTGCGGTGGTAGATTTGGCCGCCATGCGAACCGCTGTGGTGAAGCTGGGCGGAGACCCCAAGAAAATTAACCCGCTGATTCCGGTGGATTTGGTCATTGACCACAGCGTGCAGGTGGACGAGTACGGCACCGACCTCGCCCTTGCTAATAACGTGGCCCTCGAGTTCGAGCGCAACCGTGAGCGATACGAGTTCCTGCGCTGGGGACAACAAGCGTTCGATAACTTCGGTGTGGTTCCGCCCGCCAGCGGCATTGTTCACCAGGTCAACCTCGAGTATCTGGCTAAGGGTGTACAGTCCAGAGCTGAAGACGACGGGGCCGTGGTTTACCCGGATTCCCTGGTTGGAACGGATAGCCACACCACCATGATTAACGGTCTGGGAATCGTGGGCTGGGGCGTGGGGGGCATCGAGGCCGAGGCCGTAATGTTGGGCCAGCCGATTTACATGCTGATGCCGGAAGTGGTGGGCTTCAAAATTACGGGTGCGCTGCCCGAAGGTGCAACCGCCACCGATTTGGCACTCACGGTCACGGAGATGCTGCGGAAAACCAACGTAGTGAACAAATTTGTGGAGTTCTACGGCCCCGGCCTGAACAACATGACCCTGCCAGACCGCGCCACCATCGCCAATATGGCCCCAGAATACGGCGCAACGGTGGGCTTTTTCCCGGTGGACGACGAGGCGCTGCGCTACCTGCGGCGCACCGGGCGGCTCGAGGACGAGATTGAACTGGTAGAGCAGTATTACCGCGCTCAGGGCATGTTCCGCGATGAGAACACCCCAGACCCCACCTTTAGTAGCACTATCGAACTCGAGCTGAGCACCGTGGTTCCCAGTTTGGCCGGACCCAAGCGCCCGCAGGACCGGGTGGCACTCACAGACATGAAAAAGGTGTACCACGAAGCGCTCTCTGCCCCTATCGAGAAGCGCGGCTTTGCGCTCGAGGCGGGGCAACTGGCCGCGAAGGGGACCGTGACTGGAACGAGCCTGCAAATCGGACACGGCGCGGTGACGCTGGCCTCGATTACGTCCTGCACCAACACCAGCAACCCCAGCGTGCTGATTGCCGCCGGATTGGTGGCGAAAAAGGCCGTGGAATTGGGCCTGAATTCTAAGCCGTGGGTCAAGACTTCACTGGCTCCGGGCAGCCGGGTTGTTACCGAATATCTCGAGGCGGCGGGGCTTCAGACTTATCTGGACCAGATTGGCTTTAACACCGTGGGGTACGGTTGCGCCACCTGCATTGGCAACTCGGGGCCGCTGCCGGAACCCATCGTAGCCGCCATCAAGGAAGGCGACCTCGTGGTGGCCTCGGTGCTGAGCGGCAACCGCAACTTTGAAGGGCGCATCAACCCGCACATTCGGGCCAACTATCTGGCCACGCCGCCGCTGGTGGTGGCCTACGCGCTGGCGGGAACGGTGGATATAGACTTATCCTCCGACCCCATTGGCACCGATACGCACGGAACCCCGGTGTATTTGAAGGATTTGTGGCCCTCGAGCGCGGAAATTCAGACCATCATGGACGCTGCTATCAACGCCGAGATGTTCAAGAAGGTGTACGACGGCATCGAGCAGAGCAACGCGCTGTGGAACGCCATTCCAGTGGCAGGCGGCGACCTGTTCGAGTGGGTTACGGACAGTACCTATATTCAGAACCCGCCCTTTTTCGAGAAACTGGGCGGCGTGCTCGAGCCGATTACGGGCATCAGCGGCGCTCGAGTGCTGGTCAAAGTGCAAGACAGCGTGACCACCGACCACATCTCTCCGGCGGGCAGCTTTGGGCCGAACACTCCAGCGGGTAAATTCCTGCTCGAGCATGGGGTGGCACAGAAGGATTTCAACAGTTACGGCTCGAGGCGCGGCAATGACCGGGTAATGACGCGGGGAACCTTTGCCAACATCCGGCTCAAGAACCAACTGGCTCCCGGCACCGAGGGCGGTTACACCACCTACTTCCCCACCGGCGAAGTGACCAGCATTTACGAAGCCAGCGAGAAGTACAAGGCCACCGAAACCCCTCTGGTGGTGCTGGCGGGTAAAGATTACGGCATGGGCAGCTCGAGGGACTGGGCCGCCAAAGGCACTTTCCTGCTGGGCGTGCGCGCCGTGATTGCCGAGAGTTTCGAGCGCATTCACCGCAGCAACCTGGTAGGCATGGGCGTGTTGCCGCTGCAATATAAAAGCGGCGACAATGCCGAGACGCTGGGACTCGAGGGAACCGAAAGCTTTGATTTCCTGGTAGATGACACCCTGAAGCCGCGCCAGGACGTGAAGGTGCGTGTGACCGACCTGAACGGCAACGCTCGAGAGCTGACCCTGATGTGCCGCATTGACACCCCGGTGGAGGTGGACTACTACCGGAACGGGGGCATTTTGCAAACGGTGCTGAGGCAATTGCTCGAGCAAGCAGTCAAGGCATA
>JACMOA010000162.1 GCA_014378225.1 Deinococcales bacterium
AGCCAGAAGTCTGCAATTTCAGTGGGGCACTTTCTGCCGCCATTTTGGGCCACCACGTCGGTTTCCCAGCGTTCGTCCCAGCCGTGGGCCAGCCCCAGCAGGTATTGCCAGCCGCGCAAAAAATGGGTGCTCGAGCGCCACGCACCGCCCACATCAGGGTAGCCGTTGGGAGGTTTCCAGCCGTAGGGAATTTGGCCCATCCAATCCGTGTGCCAGAAAAGGTCGTCCGTTGCCTTGAGTTCGGGTTGCAGGGTTCGGAGGGCGCTCACGAAAGTCTCGAGCGGGCGTTTGTTCTTGCGGCCCCAGGTGGTGGCAAACTGCGGTGAAAGAATCAGAACCCGCAGTACGTGCTTCATCTGGTCCGGGGATTTGCGGTGCTCGAGCCAGCTTTTCGCCACGGCATCAATCAAATCTTGCGGCGGGTCGTCGGCCACAAAGCGGCGCACCAGTTTCCTCGAGAGGTACCGTGCAGTACCAGGGTGTTGGCTGAGCGTCTCGAGCACGTCCAGGCCGTCCTGAACCGGGGCCGCGTCTGGAGGTAAAAAGCGGCCTAGCACGGTTTTCTGAAAGCGGTCGTGCCAGGAAGCGTAAAATAAAAAGCTGCCATCCTTGCCCACGCCTTGCTGCCAGTCTTCGTTCCCCAGATTGTCATTCACGCGCCAGCCAGTAAACGCTCGAGTGGCTTCGTAAATGTCCTCGTCCACATAGCCGATGGGTTGACCCTCGTTAAAACCGGGAACACTGCGCTGAGGTTGAACCCCGAGATAGTTTTCTGCACCCATCGTGTGCAGCTCGAAGAGTTCGCGGGAGTAGTTTTCGTTGGGTCCGCCCCGATTGCTCGAGGCGTTGTCCAGGTAGTACAGCATGGCGGGATGCTGAGCCACACTCCTGAGCATCTGCCCAAAGTTGCCTAGCGCATGGCTTCCCAGCACATTGCTATAGTCGGCGTAAGTGGGTGTAATGCGCTCGTCGCGTCCAGGGTCCACGTTGAAGTGGTCGTGCCAGAACTCCACCATCCGCTCGAGCAGTTGGCGCTCACTGTAGGTCTGGCGCAGCAAACTAGCTAACCGGGTCTGGCTCGTTGGCTGCCCGATGACCTCGTACTTTTGGTCGCCGTCTGGGGCCTCTAGGTAGTGCTCTTTCCAGAGCTGGCGCAGCGGTTTTTTCAGGGTCGCCATCCCCTCGAGTCTCCCTTCGCAAGCAGAATCGTCTATCTTGGCTGGGTCCAGTTGGCGCTCGAGCCAGACCCGCAATTTGTCCGCTGAAGTCTTGCCCTCAAGCACTTGAAAAGCCGTCCAGTCTTGAGGACGAGGCCCGTAAGCCAGACGGCTAAAAGCCACCACCTCGAGTGAAGGGGCATCCAGATTTTGGGAAACGGGAACGGTTTTGCCAGGACGCTGGACCGTCTGGGTCTGACCCTTGCTAGACCCCTCGAGCGAAGCAGAAAGCAGAACAACGCCGCCCACTTTAAGAACGTCTCTGCGTTTAAAGGTCACAGGCTTGATGGTCACGGGTTTGAAGGTCATAGGCCACACCTCCTGAACAGGCGAAGGGAGGAGATGTCTTGCACCCTCGAGCCACTGTTTCAAGGCTTAGTTTAAAGCCTGAATTTCTTCATAAATGAAGTTTCGTTAAAACATGGCGTGTTCTTGAAGGTGGCAAATCCAAATTTAAGGTCTGAAAACCTGCGAAGAAGTCTTCATCTCGAGCGGCCAGAAAAGTCCACGCTTCCACTCGAGGGTGTACAGCGGCTTGGAGAAATCGTCAGTTTCATCAAAGGGAGCCACCAGCAGCCCTGAGCCGTCGCGGGCCAGCCGGGACTTGATTTTAGGGCGCTCGAGCCGCAGCACAAAGCTGGGCAGCACCCGTTTGGTCACGTCCAGCCAACGGCCCCGGCGGAACTCCAAAAAGATGGGTAGCCCCCGAAATCCTCCGCTCAGGTTCTGCACGGCCAGCGTGTAAGGCGGTCCCAGAGTTTGCTTGAACAGGGCAATGGCGGCTTTACACTTTCCGCTCGAGTCGGGACGGCGCAGAAAATAAAGGTTGACAAAATCGGCCTCAACCTGTTCCAGGCTGAGCGGTGGGCAACGCAGGTAACTCTCAGGCAGCGTGGTCAGCAGTGTAATAATCTTGCCACGCTCACTGGTACTCAGGGCGCTCGAGCCAGATGTACCAGTGAGCGTGCTGGAACTGGGTATGCTTGAGGGTGTGGCACTCAAACTCTGACTTTCCCGAACCAATGCCCCCGTACAAAACGGTGTGAACAGACCTAGCAGCAGGGATATGAGCATTTGGCAGAGCATGGTCCTATTCTCCTCGAGAAGATTAAGCTCTAAGTCGGCGGGTTACACTCCGGCGGATGATAATTCCTACAATACCCTGTTCCAATGCGAGAAAGATGACTTTAGAGGCCATTCAAGGTAGACACGTCTCGAGAGCTGAACTTTATAATGCCCTTATGTCGCGCTCGAGCCTGACGCAACCCCTTCAAAGCCCCGCTCAAATCCTCGAGCGCCTGTTTCCCGCCCTCGAGAACCCCAGCTCACTTCATGCTCTGCTCGAGTCTGGCCTTGCTGTACTGGCGGAGGAATTGGGCAGTCGGCCCATTCTATATCTGGAGAAATCGGGGAAATATCTGCTCTACGCCGCACACGGCGTCAAGCTGAGCGAGGAATACGCCGCTATGTATCCCTCAAAAGGTCAGCTCGAGCGCCTAAAAAGGGGAGAAGTGCTGGTGGTGACAACCTCGGGTACGGGCGGCGGTGTGGACGGCCTGTCTTGTGATGGAGACCCTTGCATGTTGGGGGTGGCCTTGTGCTCGAGGCTACAGGAGTCAGACGACTCCCTGGCAAAACTGTTGGGCTGGGTCTGGATTTATCAGCGCTCACAGCCTTCGAATGCTTTAAAAAGCGTGCTTGCTCAATTCGGCTCGAGCTGGGGAAACGCACTCGAGCTGATGCAGGCCAAGATTCGCTCTGGCACAGGTCTTTTACCTGATTTTCCCCAGTGAACGCTTGAGCTAAACTACCATGGGACGCAAGTCTTGCCCGCTCAAGCTAAACTAACCCTGAAAACCGAGAACCCAAAACCGAGAACCC
>JACMOA010000163.1 GCA_014378225.1 Deinococcales bacterium
GCGCTTTTCTACAGCTTCCAACAGTTTTTTGTGAGTGGCACGGTGTCGGGTGGGGTGAAGCAATAATAGGGATTCTGGAAATATCGGTAATGTAGTGAACGATTTTTCCAGCGGCCTAGCCCGGAAGGTGCTGTTTAGGCCAAGACGCGGACAGGCCCGGTAGGTGCCGCTTTGTTCAAGACAGCGGAACACGTAACGGAATCAATCAGAATCCGTACAAGAGGAGCAATGAGTAATGAATAAGCCGTTCTCCTCGCTCGAGCACTCTGACAATCCCGCAGTTTTGTAGTCCGGTAGGGCGACGAGTAGGTCGCCCTTTTTTCGCGCTCGAGCGCCTTGTTTAGATGTAAAATAGATGTATTGGAAGCATTTCCATATGCTCGAGCAAATCGCTGTCCCCTTCAGGAGTACCTATGAATGCTATTTTTGACTACCTACCCGTGTGGCACGACCACACCCCGGCCTACACCTCGAGCCTGTACGCAAAGCAGGGCAGCATTTTAACCCTGCGATTTAAAACCTTGCTCGAGCCGAAAAAAGTAAGTCTGTCTGTGGTGCTGGGCGGTGAAATCATCACTCGAGCCGTACGGGAAATTGCGCCGCTGGACGGGGAAGGACGTTGGTTTGAATTTGCCCTTGAGCTGACGGAGCGGGTCAACCGCTACTGTTGGCTGCTCGAGCTGGAGGACGATACCCTATATTTCAGTAAGGCAGGGCTGTCTCATCCACGTCGTCCCTACCGCGACTGGTTCAGCTTTGTGGCCGATTATCAGGCCCCGGAGTGGACCTGGGGAAGCGTGTTTTACCAGATTTTTCCAGACCGTTTTCGGCACGGAAACCCCGCCAATAAAGCCCAGGCAGGAGAGTTTCACTATCCCAACTTTCACCCGGAATTGCTCGAGTGGATGAGTGTGGAGGGTTCGCCGCTCAAGGAGAGGCTCGAGGGGAAACCGGTCAGAACTCCCGACTGGGACGCCCCGCTCGAGCTGAAACAGGACATGCACACCCGCTACGGCGGCGACCTGGAAGGCGTGCGTCAGAGCTTGCCCTACTTGCAGGAACTGGGCGTAAACGCGCTGTGGCTCAACCCTATTTTTGATTCACCCTCGAGCCACCGTTATGACATCCGCGATTACCGGACGGTAGATAAGCATCTGGGCGGACAAATCGGCTTTGACGCGCTGATGGTGGACTTGAAAGCCACCGGGTTTCGAGTGATTCTGGACGGCGTGTTCAACCATCTGAGCAACGAGCACGCGCTGTTCACCAAAGCGTTTTTGGACCCCTCGAGCCTGGAGCGAAAGTTCTTCAGCTTCAAAAACGAACCTGTGCGGGGCCAGACCCCGTATCACGGCTTTTTTGACGTGGCGACCATGCCCAAAATTGACTACTCGAGCGAGGTGTCTTTCCTCGAGTTCATAGACGGCGAAAACAGCGTAGTGCGGCATTGGCTGCGCCAGGGTATAGACGGCTGGCGCTTGGATGTCGCGCAGGGTATGGGTGGGGGCGGGGGAGATGCGGACAATCTCGAGATACACCGTCGGCTCAAGGGTGCAGCAAGACAGGAAAATCCTGAGGCGTACATCGTTGGTGAGCGCTTTTTTGACGCTGAGCACGCGCTTCAAGATGGGCAGGGCGAGGATGGGGTGATGAACTATCACGGCTTTAGCCTTCCCGTCATGTCCTGGTTCTGTGGTTCGGACCTGGAAGAGCGCCCCACACAGATAGACGGCGAGGAACTGCTCGAGCTGTTGTGGGACGCGTATCACGCCCTACCCGCGCCTATCGCGCTCAATCAGTTCAACCTGCTCGAGAGTCACGACATCGCCCGCGCCCTGTACCGCCTAAAAAGTGATAAGCGCCTGTTTTTGAGCGCTCTGACCCTGTTGATGGCTTATCCGGGTGTGCCATGCCTGTACTACGGCAGCGAGATTGGTTTGAGCCAGACCGAGGGCAAAAATATGAGTTCCGCTCGAGCGACGATGCCCTGGAACGAGGAAAAGTGGGACCTGGACTTACAGGGAGAAATCAAGACCCTGATTAAAATTCGGCGCTCGAGCGTGGTGTTGCAGCGCGGTACGATGCGGCTTTTGGGCGCAGGCGAAGACACAGTGGGATTTTTGCGTGAATACACTGATGAATCAGGCAAGGTCTCGAGGATGGCCTGTTTGGTGGCCCGCTCGAGCGTAGAGGCTGCTGAACTCGAGGTGACGCTGCCCACTGGAAGCTGGAAAGATGTGCTCACAAACACAGATTTTGGCCTGGGCGGAAGTATGCGGCTCGAGTTCACTGGGGCGGTTCTGCTCGAGGATGTGAGCCGGAATTGATTCCCCATGGGTTTAGCTCGAGCTTTATTCCTCGAGCTTTATTCCTCAAGCTTATTTCAGTCCCACCATTTCTTCTGAAAGCGTCCACAAACGCGCAGCACTCTCGAGGTCCAGCGCGTAACTCTTGACACCCGCGTAAGGTTGAGCCGGGTCAAAAGACAGTGCCTGACGGCAATCCTCGAGATAGAGTCCACCGTTACCCTCGAGTTCCGAACCCACAGCCGCCCACACGCTGGTAGACGCGCCCTGCTGTACGCTTTTGAACACTGAAATCGGCTTGCCGTCTGCATCTAGCCAGCCCATCGCCTGCATTTCTGCTTGCGGCAGCTCTTTTTGTAGCCCCGTCATGATGCCGCCGGGATGAACTGCAAAAGCGTGAATGCCCTCGCTCGAGAATTTCTGGTTCAAGCTCACCGCAAAAAGCGCGTTGGCGGTTTTGGACTGGGCGTAAGCGTCCCACTTGTCATAAGGTCTCAAGCGGTAATTCACGTCGTCCCAGTGGATGTCCGAACGCAGATGAGCGGTAGAGCTGAGCGCCACCACTCGAGCGGAAGCCGCGTTTTTG
This sequence comes from Deinococcales bacterium, assembly GCA_014378225.1. Taxonomy (GTDB): domain Bacteria; phylum Deinococcota; class Deinococci; order Deinococcales; family Deinococcaceae; genus JACMOA01. The sequence goes on from JACMOA010000163.1 coordinate 2,893, forward strand.
AGGACTGGAAGCAGCAGATTGGTCAGCAAAAAATGACCCAGATGGTTGGTGCCAAACTGGGATTCAAAGCCGTCTGGTGTGTAATTGTGCGGCGTAGCCATGATTCCAGCGTTGTTAATCAGGGTGTGCAGGCTCGAGTGTTGACTTAAAAAGGCAGCAGCAGCTTCTCGCACCGACTCGAGCCGTCCTAAATCTAATTTGAGCAAACTCACTCGAGCGTTTTGAACGCTGTTACGCAGTTCCTGGGCTACTTTTTCACCCTTCTCGAGGTCTCGCACCGCCAAAATAACCTCTGACCCGGCACTCAGCAGCGCCTTGGCGGTTTCCACGCCAATTCCCGAACTGCCCCCCGTAACCAGAGCAACTCTCTGAGAAAGGTCGTGACCAGCCACCACCTCGAGCGCGGTGCTGCGGGCATTAAAGGCGGATGTAATGGGTTGTGACTTTATAACCTGTGACATTGTGGTTTCTCCCTCGAGCGTGAATTTAACAGGTTTTCATCGTATGCCCCAAAACTGCGGATGCAATGAGTTTCAATAAACCTCTGTGAATTCCTATGCGCTCCCTCACCCTGTGTTTTCTGAGCTTGGCCTTCACTGCCCTCTCCACGGCGCTCGCGCACCCCGAAAATTACGCCAAAAATTTGATGCAGTACGCAGTTTCAGACTGCCCAGACGGAATATATTAATCAACAAAATAGAATTAGAGTTTCTGAGGTCTGAAAATTGATGTCTACCGTCTATTCCCACTTGCTCAACATCCTCTGAACCCTCCCACATCCTTTCCCATCCTCGAGCGCCGATAGTGGGAGCATTAAAGGGAGGATTTATGAAAAAGTTTTTGCTGTCTGGATTGACCCTATGGATTGGCTCGAGCGTGTTGGGTTCGGGAGCGTTGGCGCAGGGTGGCGGGGCGCGGGTGTATGTAGCTTATTGTCAGGGCTGTCATCAGGCTGGAGGTCAGGGCAACAAAGGTATCTTCCCCCCGCTCAATAAGTACGTTCCCAAAATTCTGGCGGCTAAAGGCGGACGGCAATACCTTGCCAATATCATGATTGGCGGCCTGCAAGGGCCTATTCAGGTGTCTGGGGTCAAATACAATCAGGTGATGCCCGCCTTTTCTCAGCTCAACGACGCAGATTTGGCGGGTTTGCTCAATTACATCAGCACTTCTTGGGACAATAAATTTCCTAAGGGGCAAAAAACCTACACTGCCGATGAAATCAAGGCTGCTCGAGTGAAGAAACCCAACGCTCAGACCAATTACAAGGCTCGTCCCAAGACTTTGAAATAAAGTGTGGGTTTTAGAGAAAGGTGCTCGAGTTCATGCTTTAGTGCCTTTCTCTTGATTCGAGAATTGGTTTTTCATTTCCTATAATTCATAACCTGTACCCTGTAATTCGAATCTATGAAATGTCCCTACTGCGACGCCC
>JACMOA010000020.1 GCA_014378225.1 Deinococcales bacterium
CAGGTTTTAGCCGTGCTTGAGGAAGCTGAGGGTCAGGGTATAGGTCAGCTTCTGCTCGAGCGGGCAACCCTCTGGGCGCAGGAAAAAGGACTCGAGGGACTGAGTTTACATGTGTTCTCCACGAATGTTAATGCGCAGACTTTTTACGCTAAACTAGGCTTTCAAGAGGACAATATTCGACTCATTAAGCCTGATTAGGAGGCTAAAGATGCACACCCACAAGTGGACTTTGACCGCAGTATTGGCCCTCACGTTGAGTGCTTGCGTTCCAGCCTCGAACTCGGACGACTTGAGCAGCACATTTGACGTATTCTCGAGCGATAATCCAGTTTGGGTGGCAGATATTTCAGAATTTAACACCAAGTTTGGCGCTATAGTTCGCAGTTTCGACGGTGGACGTTACCAGGCGGTCACTCTGGACCTGTTTCGGCAGGAGCCAAACTACGCCATTTACGAGTTGAATGGCAGTGCGCTCGAGCGGGATTCCATCATTGTTTTGTGGGGAACCCAGGCTGGGAAAGTGGTGACAGGAATCTACGATGTGGCACCCGAAGGGACGGTCAATGAACGTGTGCTGGTAGGCCGTTTTAGAACCTACTTGACTGAAAATCTGGATAAAACCTTTGCTTGAGGGCGGCTGGACTGATAAACGAGTGATGACTGACCCTTTCCAACCCATGAAACGAACAGGCTTTGAGTTGCAATATTGCCCTCTCTTCTCCATCGTGTCGGTTCTCTTCAGTATCTTGGTTTTGTCTACCTCTGCTCGAGCGGGGGGCGGAGGCGCTGAGACGGTCCCAACAGGTGGGAATATACAGATTCCTGGCCGCGCCTGCTGGGATGCAGACAAGTGGGTTGGGATAAATGCTTTTTATAACTTCCGTGGCAGGCGAGTGAATGGATTTTCAGGTATTGCGGTAGATGGTCAAGGTCCCCTACAAGTTACCCTCGAGATGGGTGATAAATTCTTTTACTCGAGTGGTGGTAAATGCCTGTCTTTCAAGCCCAGACACGTTAACTTCCTGGTTTTGGGTCCTATGGACATCAAACCCAACGAAGCATTTGGTGGAACTTCAGAAGACCTTCCCATAGCTCTACAAAAACGCGTTGAGGAACCGCCTTATTGGGTGTCTTGGGCCATTCCCGTTCGCCCACAGGGGAGCCGACTGATGTATTTCGTCTCTGCCTATCTCGACCCGCCAAAGTGGGCAACAGACGAGCAGATGCTTGAGATGAGCGCCATTACAACTACTCAGGTAACATTTCTGACAGAGAAGGAAAGGACGCAAATTGACCCAGATTGGTTGCGTCGGTTTCCGAAAATCAGGCAACCTTGAACCTGAGCAGGCAGGGTCCGAGTTTAGAGTGTGTACCAAAGGAGCATCATTATGACCCAAACGGATTATCTCTGGTTCTGTCAACTCTCGAGTGATGGCGAATTTATTGGCACCAAAGAAAAACCGCCGCGCAAACCCACCCTCGAGTACGTCTCGAGCCTGATTGAGACCGCCGCCGAGATGGGCTTTTCGAGCCTGCTCACGGCCACCAACTACCACTCTGAACTCGAGAATTACACTGCTGCAATTGCGGCATTAGCCCGTACCAAAGGTGCTGGTTTGCTCATTGCAGTGCGCCCCGGCATGTTTCCCCCTGCTATGTACGCCAAGATGGTAGCCACCGCCCAGAACCTGTTTCCGGGCCGGGTCCGAATTAACATTGTCACTGGAAGCTCCACCGCCGAAAATGCCATGTACGGCGACTTCGAGCGGCACGAGGTTCGTTACGAGCGCACCAGGGAATTCATGAAAATCCTGCGTCAGTTGTGGGACCAACCCTCGCCCAGCTCTTATAAGTCCGAGCTGTACGCTTTTGAAAACGCGGTGCTCGAGCCGAAACCCACCGAGCGCATTCCGCTGTACTTTGGCGGCGCAAGTGAAGCGGCCCAGAGAATAGCGGCAGAACTGGCCGACGTTTACCTGTTGTGGGGCGAAAAGCGAGAAATGATTGTGGACCGACTAAATCAGATGAAGGTGCTCGAGCAGGAATACGGGCGGACTTTGCGCTACGGTCTGCGCTGTCATGTAGTGGTGCGCGAAACCGAGGAAGAAGCGGTAGCAGCAGCAGAGCGCCTCATCTCAAGGGTAGACCCAGCGGTGCGGGCCACCTTCGAGAAATCGTACCAACATGTGGACAGCGCGGGTCAACAGCGTCAGATTGATTTACTGCGCGAATCGCTCGAGCGGGGAGACCTGTGGATAGAAAAGCACCTTTGGGCGGGAGTGGGCATGGCCCGCAGCGGCGTGGGCGTGGCGCTGGTGGGAAACCCTCAGCAAATTGCTGCCAAGCTCGAGGATTACCGCTCGTTGGGGATTGACACCTTCATTCTGTCTGGTTATCCACATTTCGAGGAGTGCCGCCGTTTTGGAGAATTGGTAATGCCGCTTCTGACCGGGAAGGCGAATGAAGCTCGAGCGATTTTGACCGATTCTGTCGCTCCTGTAGCTTAAGTGAAAAGGTATTTATCCAGATTCTCGAGCGCTCCCCTGTTACCGCTGGCCTGTGTCCTGTACCCTATCTTTCATGACCGATTTTTACACTCCCGGCAGCGGCGAAGTGCAACTCAGCGCCGAGCAGATTCAGAGCCGCATTCTCGAGCTAGGCGCACAGCTCACCCAGGAATACGCCGACTTGAAGCCCCACCTGATTTGCGTGCTCAACGGCGCGTGGCTGTTTCACGCTGACCTGGTACGCAGCATTAAACTGCCGC
>JACMOA010000164.1 GCA_014378225.1 Deinococcales bacterium
GGACATGGTTTTTGCAAGGGAATCCACTGCCAAAGATAACGAGGATGAGAAAAAAGAAGCGGAGCACCGCCAGGACATCAGCGTGTTTCCGCTGGCCATTCCCCTCATTGCTGGACCTGGAACCCTGGCCAGCGTGATGATTCTCTCGAGCGAACACCGGGGTTTTCCCATTGATTTGCTGGCGATGGGCGGGGTGATTGCCTTTGTACTGCTGCTATGTTATCTGGCCCTAGGGATGGCCGACGGGATTGCGCGGCTGATTGGGCGCACAGGGGTAAATGTGGTCACTCGAGTGCTGGGGGTGCTGCTGGGCGCTCTGGCAGTTCAGTATATAGCAGACGGAGCGGTAGCTCTGGTGCGCTCGGGTCTTTAAAAATCTGGGCAATCTCACGCGGTTGCCCTCTTGTGCTGCTCGAGCGTGCAGAAAAAAGGCAACCTTAATGGATTACCTTTCCCCACCCCCCAAAAACTCGAGCGTTTAAGCTTTTAGGGCGCTCGAGAGCTGACCCAGATACTTCTTGAGCTGAAAGCGCACCCGGCCCAGGTTTTGGGCCAAATCCAGCGCCGAAACCAGGGTAAAGCCGTCCACCGAGGACATCAGCAGCGGCCCCTCGTCAAACTCGAGCATGATGTGGTTGAGCTTGCCCTTGCCCAGCACATCAATGATGCCCTGTCCAGCTTGCGCCGCGCTACTGACCACCCCGCCCAGAAACTCGAGGTCCACGCTGTAGCCTTCGTTGGTCACGCTGTCCACCACGAAGCCTTCGCCGCTGACCATCGCCACGGCAGTGATACCCTTGATTTCAGCCACAGATTTGAGAATGTCGTTTACATTCATGCTGCCCCCTCTATAAGTGTGCTGAACTGAGTTCCTATCAGAGACGCCGCTTTAGCCATCTCGACCTGAACAGGGCGCAGTGAGGCTCCGGTTTGCACCGCTGTCACCAGCAGCACCCGGCCCAGGTTCAGAGCCAGAATCTCGTGGTGTTCACTGGCAAAGCTGTAGCGGTGTAGTTTTTGGCTCGAGAGTCCGCCCAGAGCGCGGTTCAGGGCCATTGTTGCGGTAGCCATTTCCGCTGCCAGCACATCGGCACTCAAGCTTGTAGAAGAGTCACTCGAGGGGGAAACTCCTGAGGATTGCTCGAAAACCAGACCATCCGGTGAGGTTAAAATAACCCGCACCACACCCGGCAGGGCGGCCACGCTCGAGAGAATGGTAGACAGGGAAGGGTTCACGCGCCAATCATCTCCCGCAGTCCACGGGCGGCGTCCTGAGAGCGCAGTCTGGCTTTGCCCAGATTCGCTACAGGCTCGAGCAGCAGCAGCACAAAGTATTCCTCGCCGATGGGTTGGGTGTAACCAATCATCTTTTCAGTGACCACCATCATTTCACGCAAATCTCCGGTCTGGAGAGTTTCGGTGTAGGCCGCTCGAGTGTTTCGCAGCAGATTGGCGTGCTCCGCTACTGCATCGCCCAAATCTACACCCGCGCCGTACTGCTCGATAAGTAGACCGTCTACGCCGCCCACAGCCGCTCCGGTGGCCCCTTCAACTTGGTCCACCAGCGTTTTGAGAATTTCATCCATTATGTTTCCCCCATATGTCGTTTGACACCTTAAGGAACATTAAAGCATGTTTCGCGTAGATGAGAAGTGAACTGCCCCAAATGGGGGAGCAACCGGGTTAACGTGGGTACTCAAAAGACCCGCTTCCCCAGAGTCCGAATCACTCCTATTTTACCTTTTGCCCAAACTGTGACGCCCGGTCATAGCCCGCCCCAGCGTCACCTCGTCGGCGTACTCGAGCGCACCCCCGACAGGTAAACCATACGCAATACGCGACAGGTGAAGGTTTAAGGGGGTCAGCAGCCGCTCGAGGTAGAGACTGGTGGCTTCACCCTCTACGGTGGTGCTGGTGGCCAGAATGATTTCGGTATTCTGGGGAACGTCGCGCAGCCGCTCGAGCAGGGGTTTGATGTATAGACGGTCTTGACTGATGCCGTTCATGGGGTCCAGCCTACCGTGTAGAACGTGATACAACCCAGAATATTCTCCACTGCGCTCGAGGGCAATCAGGTCGCCAGGTTCCTCGACCACGCAGATGAGCGCCGTATCCCGCTTGGGGTCAGCGCACACCGCGCACACCTCCAAGTCTGTGACATTGAAGCAACGCACGCACAGGTGCAGGTCCTGCTTGGCCTCGAGCAAAGTATTGACCAGGCGCTCGATGTCTTCTTTGGGCTGCTCGAACAGGTAAAACGCCAGCTTCTGAGCTGACTTGGGACCAATTCCAGGCAACCTCGAGAGTTCGCGGATTAATTGAACCAAACTATTAGGAACCTTCACGAACGCTTAAACCTTTGGGTTAGAGTGCTCGAGTGTTGAAAACTCGAGCGGATAACATAAATAGAAGGATTCAAAATATGGTCCTCTACATCAAGCCCTGCAAGAAGCCTACACTCTTCTGGGTTTCCTGCTGCTGAAGCTCGTTGGCTTTGTCCTGAGCGTCTTTGAGCGCCACCACCAGCAAATCCTCGAGCGCCTCGACATCCTCGGGGTCCACTACTTTGGGGTCAATCTTGATGCTCTGCACCACGCCTACGCCGTTAGACGTGACCGTAATCAAACCGCCAGCACTGCCAGTTACGGTCATCAGGGCCAAGCGGTCCTGAATTTCGGAGGCGGCTTGCTGCGCCTTTTGCATCTGCTTCATCATCTTTTTGAGGTCCATAGGATTTTATTCTAGCCTAAGCAGCTCCGTTTGGGCGGTGAGTAATTCGGTTTTCGGTTCTTGATTGGGTACACGTTACCTGGCATCTTCTCAACTGATGACTGATAACCCATCACCCTCCCACTTCACGCTCGAGCGCTGAAAATAAAGCAGAATGTAAAAGACTCGTGTTATCTCTCTCCCCCTCCCCTGAGGAATCCCCGTGCTACCCTCTGAACCTTCCACATCTCTCACCCTAATCAGTTTGCTCAGTGCGGTGGAGGAGCAGAGTGGAATTTTACGTTTCCATTCGAGCGCGGGCGCTCTGGACGCTATTGTGGAGGGGGGACAGCTTACGGCGCTCAGAATAGGGGGCCAGATTAGAAACCTCGAGCTGAGTCCTTTTTTGCTGCTCGAGCACTGGGGCCAGAACGGTGGGGGACAGTTCTGGCCTGACCGGGATTATAAATCGCATGGCATACCCTCAAATACATCCTGGAACATAAAACGCTTGCTTGGGGTTCTACAGGAGTACGGAAAAGAGCTAAACGCGGGCCTGAAACTCCCCCTCGAGCACGACCTTTACGCGGCGCTGCGCCAGAGCATCACTCTCGAGCCACCGCTGGACACTCCACCTTACCGGACCTGGGAAACGCTGTGGAACCGCCTTCACCCCTTGCTCGAGCAGGGTCTCAGTGTAAGTGAGATGTCCGTGCGGCTCGAGCTGCCCGTTTTTGGGCTGGGTTACGCGCTGGCCCGCTTGCGTCGGGAGAAAGTGGTGCAGAAGCTGACTCCAACGCTCGATTTTGTGTTCAGGCTCGAGGGATTAAGTCCTGATTAAAGGCACGGCTGATATTCCATACTTTGGGCGGGGCAGGAAACTTTTCACCCTACTCGAGCCTGAATCTCCTACAGCCTCAAGCGCGTGGGCGTGGTTCTCACTTTTATCTTGGGTTTGAGGTCACTGTTCCCTATTTACGCGAAACTAAGCTATCAATACAATCGAATCTCCTTAATGAAGTGGAACGATGAATTTATTCTGCAAAACTCAGTTGAAAATCAGTTGCATTGGGTAGTTTATCTTATCAAACGACGCGTTAGAAAACGCGCTTTTCATGATAGCTCGAGGTTTTGATGTCTATTCAAGGTTCACTTCATCTTTTTTCTCCACTCGACCTGCTTCAAAGCTTGAGCGAAAAAAGCGGGGTTCTACACTTGACTACTTCAAGCACCCCTGTGGAAGCTTGGATAAGCAGCGGTTATTTAACCCGGCTCGTCTGGCAGCACCGGGAACAGCCGCTTCATCTGGCTCCACTGGTGTTGCTCGAGGTGTGCAGTTCA
>JACMOA010000165.1 GCA_014378225.1 Deinococcales bacterium
AACTCACCCACATCGGGTTCAATCTCGAGGTGGCCCATGCGGTTGAGCAGCGGGGTGGGCATTTGATGGGTCACACTGCGGTCTGAAGCGCGGTTTCCAGCCAACATGATGTAGATGGGAAACTCGAGCACGTCTGGAATGCGGTATTCGCCTACAGCACGGTCTAGCACCAGTTGAAAAGCGGCGGCCTGGGTTTGGACGGGCGCAGTGTTCACTTCGTCCAGCAGCAAAATGAGGCCCTTGAAGCCCTGGGTTTGCATCTCCAAGACGTCTTCGAGCACCGGCAGAAACACCGGGCGCAACCATCTTGAGGCCATTTTTTCACGGTCTACGGTGGGCAGACCGCGCAAATCTACCGGGCTGAGCTGCGAAAGGCGCAAATCGGATACGGTATAGCCGTACTTTTGGGCTACGCTTCTAATCAGGGTGGATTTGCCCACTCCCGGCGGACCCCATAACATCAGGGCTGGAGCGCCGGGGGTTTGCAGGTATAGCTCGAGGATTTGGGCCGCACTGTGCAGGTTCACAGCGCGAGTTTAGCGGGTGGTCCCAGCTTTGACCGCAAGCTGTATGACGGTAGGTCAAGCCTCCCTCCCCTTCACTCGAGTTCACAAAATCACTTCACGAACACGGGCAAGCGGACAGGCTCGAGTGCGGGCGGTGCGGGCGGGTTAAAGCTGGGAAAGCGAAACCCGACCCGCACCCCCAGCGAAAAGCCCAACCTCCAGCCGTTCAACTCGGCTACATCACTGCTCTGGTAATATGGAGAGAAACCCAGCAAAAAGTCGTACTGCCCCCGTCCATTCTGACGGGCATCCCTCTCGTCTCGAGGGGCGGGAAACCCCGTTCGGAAGCCACCCAATAGGTGCAGGCCGTATCCGCTCAGACCTGCACCGTCAAAATAATTAGCTCGAGCGCCCAGAAAAGGTCCTGCCCCGGTGTTGTCGAAATGGTACTGCACACCCCCTGCCGCGTAAATTCCGCCCGAATACCCCAAGCCCAGATTCAAACTAAATTTGCTCGAGAGGTCGTATTCTCCCTCGAGCGCCAGCAGACCCAGACCACCGTTTAAGTTCACCAGCGCGTCCCCAAAGCCGCTCGAGACGCTCACAGAGCTGGCCAGAGTGCTCGAGCCGGAAACGAGAGCGAGGAAGGTGAGTAGATGCTTGAACATGGGAACAGTTTAGCTTGAGCAGAAGAAGGCAAGACGAACACTGCCAAACAACTCGAGGACCGGATAAACACTTCTATCCGGCCCTCGAGTTCAGGTAGGGAAAATTTTGATGTATAGGAGCACTTTACTTGAGCAGGGCTAGCGCGTCTTTGGCGTCTTTGTAATCGGGTTGCAGTCTCAAAGCCTCGTTGTACTGCCTTTGCGCGTCGGTACGGTCCCCGTTGGCGGCCAGAGCTTTGCCGTAAAACAGGCGGTATTCGGCCTGGGTTGGCTCGAGGGCCACCGCTTTGGCCAAGTTCGCTTTGGCGTTTTTGGCGTCACTTTTATCCAGATAGATGCGGCCCAGGTAAAAGTAGAACTCAGGGTAGCGCAGGGAATCGCCCTGAAGTGCGCCCTCGAGACTCTTTTTGGCTGCCTCTACATCGCGCCCTTCCTTGACGGTGTATTTGGCGATGCCGTACTGGCCCAGCACGAAAGCGTTCTTGGGGTTGAGGCGCAAGGCGCGGCTCAACTCGTCCAGACCCTCTTTGCCTTTGCCACTCTGCACCATCAGTTTGCCCAGAAAAGCCCTGTTCACCGCATCACGAGGGCTAAGTGCCACTGCCCGTGCCAGAGTGCTCAATGCTTCTGCTGTTTTGCCATCCTGATACAGCAGACTGGCTTGATTGGAAAGCACTACATCGTCGTCTGGAGCTAACCGAACCGCCTGTGCGGACGCCTCGAGCGCTTTGGAAAGGTCTTTTTTAGCCGCATAAATCAAGGCCCGTTGGTTATAAATAGCTGCTAAGTTCACGTCGCTGGGCTTGAGCGATTCGGCGTCCTTGAGTACGCGCAGGGCGTCGTCCAAATTGCCTTTGACGGTGGCAGGGTCGTCGCTCGAGCTATACTGGTCTTTGTACGCCTGGGCCAGTGCAATGTAGGCGCTGGTGTTGCGGCTATCGCTTTGAATCAATCTTTTGAAGCTTTCGATTGAGGCCGAGTACAACCGTAAGCGCAGTTGGGTACGGCCCAGTCCCAGTAGACTGTCGTTGCTCTTGGGGTCCAGGTCCAGGGCCTTGCGAAAAGCGTAATAAGCCGAATCGTATTGACCCACGTAATAATAATATTTACCCAGCGTCAAATACTGTTTGGATGTGGGTGGCTTGGCTGCCGCAGAAGTGGCTGGAGCCGCAGGTGCGGGAGTTTGAGCCAGAACAGGGCTGCTCAGCAGAGATGCCGAAAATAGGGCGAGCAGACCGAGCGTGTAGAATCGCTTCACTAGAATAACCTCCGAAAAAACAGACCAAAAAGTCAACATAGGGCAGGTTTATGGAGTTGACTCGAGGGCTTATTCACAAAAACTTTTCTCGAGTGACCCAGCCTAAGAAGACAGAACGGCCCAATGATACGGGTTTTTAAGCTGACTTGGGGTGAAGTAGGTGTGAGAAGAGGTGAGACCGGGTACAAAACCTGCGGGGGTTCTCGGCCATTTCAGGCCAGACAAGGGAGTGAAGGTCAGGGACGTTTTGAAACAGCTTGAGCTTTTAGCCTCGAGAAATTTGGACACCAGCGCTCACAACCTCGAGCAAACAAACTAAAAACTGAAGCAGGAGAGTGGGATGAAGCGTATCGGTATCACCGGAAACATAGGGAGTGGCAAGAGCGCGGTCTCGAGCATCCTTAGAACTCGAGGATTCACGGTACTCGATGCCGACGAAGTGGCCCTCCGTGTCTCGAGCGACCCTCTAACACTGCTCGAGGTGTCCGAGGCGCTTGGACCCCAATACGTGACTGAACGTGGCTTAAATCGTCCTCTGTTGGCTGAGCTGGTCTTCAAAAATGCCCTTGCGCTCGAGACGCTTAACGGCATCATCCACCCCAGAGTGAGAGCACAAATGTCCCGGCTCGAGGGTGAAGCTACTGGAGCAACCGTATTTCAGGATATTCCGCTGTTGTTTGAAAACGGCCTCGAGCACGGTTTTAATGCCACAATTTTGGTGGACGCACCCATAAAAACACGGCTCGAGCGGGTGAGAAAGCGCAGTGGCTTGACCGCAGAGCAGTTCTGGGCGCGGGAAAATGCCCAGATGAGTCCACAGCAAAAACGCGTTCGAGCAGACTGGATTGTCAAAAACACAGGAACCTTGGAACAGCTCGAACGGGAAGTTTTACGGGTACTCGAGGGTCTAGATTTGGGGGGTTAAACGTTCTCGAGGGCTTGAGGTTTGGCACGGTCTGCACTCTTTTTTTGACCCTCGAGCGCGGCCTGAACAAAAGCCTTAAACGGGGGACTGGGCCGCATGGGGCGGCTTCTAAACTCCGGGTGAGCTTGCAGGCCCACATAAAAGGGATGGTTCTCGAGTTCGATGGCCTCCACAAGTCCCGCGCCGCGTCCCTGCACACCCGGCGTGACCGCACTGACCGTCAGTCCGTGCTCCACCAGCGTTTGTACGTAAGCTGGATTGACCTCGTAACGGTGGCGGTGACGCTCACGCACCGTCCCACCGCTAGGCAGGCCATAAAGGGCTGCCAGCCTGCTTCCGGCCTTTAAGTCCATCGGCCAGTCGCCCAGTCTCATGGTGCCACCCATACCCTTCACCTCGAGCTGTTCGGGCATCAGGTCTATCACTTTGTGCGGACTGTAAGCGTCAAACTCGCTGGAATTGGCTCCCTCGAGACCACCATGGCGGGCATACTCGAGCGTGGCAATCTGCATTCCCAGACAGATGCCAAAGTAAGGAATCCAGTTTTCGCGGGCGTACCGCGCCGCCCGAATCTTGCCTTCAATGCCCCGGTGTCCGAAGCCCGGACCCACCAAAATACCGTCCAGATGGCTTAACAGCCCCGCCACCTCCCCTTCTTCCTCCAACACCTCTGCACTGACCCACTCCACGTTCACTCGAGCGTCCAGCGCAATTCCGGCGTGTTTGAGGGCCTCGAGAATGCTCAGATATGCGTCTGCCATCCGCACATATTTGCCCACAAATCCAATGGTGACTTCTCTCGAGGGTGCGCGGAGTTTGTTCACCGCGTCCTGCCAGAACCACAGGTTAGGTTGGATTTTCTCGAGCTTCAGACGCTTTTCCAGGGCTTTTCCCAGTCCCTGGTCCTCGAGCGCCAGCGGCACTTCGTACAGGTGCTCCACATCAAA